>CAZAMW010000044.1:675-9181 GCA_964486265.1 uncultured Nitrosopumilales archaeon
GGTTCGGCTTCGACGACGAGGAGTGGGACTGGTCGCGCGACATTAACCGCAGAGTTGACGCGATGCTGTACGGGCGCGTGACGTATGAAGAGTTCAGGCAGTTCTGGCCAACCGACAATCCGAAGTCGATGGGAGTACCTCCGGACTTTATCAAGCAATTGAACGATTTGCCGAAGATTGTCTTTTCGCGCACGCTCATTGATACGCCATGGAAGCCCGCGACGTTGGTGCGCGATGACCCCGGCAAAGCCGTTGCAAAGCTCAAGAGCGAACCGGGCAAGGACTTGGTCGTGGTCGGTAGCGGCACCTTGGTCTCAGCACTGATTCGGGATGACCTCATCGACGAGTTCTTCATCCGAGTCCGCCCAATCATACTGGGCGCGGGGAGGTCCATCTTCGTAGACCCTGACACGCGGCACCCTCTCAAGCTTCTCAGCGCCAAGACGTTCAAGTCAGGCGTGATTGGACTCCACTACGAGTCAAGGCCTCCGGACGAGAGCCGCACTGTGGCCTAAGGACGGCTGGCAAGGCCGAGCCAAAGCCGACTTCGCCGTGGGAGGGGCCCTCGCTACGAGTACAGAGTCCCCTTCGACTCTCGGGATTAACACCATCTGAAACCTCTGCGACAGGGCTCGGTATTTCGTGGTCGTGCCGATCTTGGATATCGTTCTACTTGAGGAGGCTCTCGATTGAGGATCCTGAAGCGGAGAAAGAGGAACAGACCGGCCTCGATGATTCTTTTTATGAGCTCCATGTAACTGACGAGCTGAGGCAAAGCCGTCGCTTGGACACGATGATATCGGTGGGCTCTATCTCCCCTCCAGCAAGGGAACGATGGGTGAGCAAACCGACCTCAGGGAACTCTCTGCGGTCTGAGAGCCAGCCGGATGGTTACGTTAATCAGGCGAAGGGAGACTTCCACCTACGGACGGCCACGAATTGATGAACCGCAAGAGCGATCAGGACCGGCGGTCGTCGATCAAGAGCCGTATCTTATCACCCGGAGTAGTACTCTTCCTGCTTTCGCCGTTTATAGGAGAGTTCCTCCCGGGCTCTCAAACCGTACTCAACTTCATCGCTCAACCGTTACCCCAGGTGCTCGTCTATCTTGTTTTGGCGGCGTTCTACGGTAGCGGGGCGCTCATAGTCAGAGAGCTGGTCTTGAAATGGAGGAAGGGGTGGATATCGATTGCGTTGCTGGGTCTCGCGTACGGCATCCTGGAGGAAGGTTTGGTCGCCCAGAGCTTTTCAAACCCCGCGTGGCAGGGCCTCAGTGTTCCAGCATCATACGGAAGGTTCCTCGGGGTCAACTGGCCCTGGATAGAGAACATAATCATCTATCACGCGCTGGTAAGCATTTCGCTTTCTATACTCTTGGTATCGCTTCTGTTCCCCGGTCATAACAGGGAACGGTACACTTCCGGTAGAACCCTGTCCCTCTGTTTTGTCTTGCTAGGATTCAGTGTAGTCTTGGGAGAATCCATGTACCCTTACTGGTCGGGTGCCTTGTACTACGCAGCCGCGGTCGCGTCGATCCTTGTCCTGGTGTTCCTCGCCAGGAAGGCGCCGCCCCAAGCCACACCAAGGAGAATCATCGTGGTGCCAAGCTGGGTGTTCGCGGTGGTGGCGCTCGCCGCGACGTTCCTGTTCTACGAGATACAATACACGCTGCCTCGAGTGGCCCCACCGCTAATCACCATATTGACTAGCGCGTCGTTGGTGGCCCTTGTCTTCTCATTCCTGTTCTTCTCTAGGTCGAAGGACGGCGATGCCTGGCTGCAGTACTCGCTGGCTCTGGGTGTGGTGTCCTACTACGCTGTGTGGGTGCCCGCTTTCAGGCCGATTTCAGCGCCGAACTCATTGTTTGATCTAGTCCTAATTGTGTATGTCGGACTAAGGATGAGAAGCAGGGCTGCGCCTGAACGCGCGCTCCGGTATGAGCGCCCCCTCTCGCCGCTGGAGTGATGCGAGACCTAGCCTAGCAATAGGACAAGCAAGACGGTCCTCGGGCGACCGATGACGGAGGGATGCTCATGTCGAGGCCTTTGCCGAAGTCGACCTCGGCCGTCGCGTTGGCCCCGGAGGTGACAATGAGGGTGAGCGTGGATTTAGGGTCAGTCCGAAAAATAGTTCTATGTTCCGGAGAACTCCCTGACCCGGGCCGGGGAGAATCACCGAATGGCCAAGGTCCAGGTCCGCTGCAGTCCATCTTGCCCGAGGCTCGTCTTAGCTCGAGTACATGAGTCTCAAGCTAGGAACCAGTCGAATATGATCGGCCCAGCGGTGCAGGCGCGGGTGCTACGAGGATGATTTTCGTTGGCCGAACCGGGTTGACCCACGCCCCAGACTTTCTACAAAAGCGTGAAGGGTTCGGGTCTTTCCTCGTTGATAGGAAGAGCCACC
This sequence comes from uncultured Nitrosopumilales archaeon, assembly GCA_964486265.1. Lineage (GTDB taxonomy): Archaea > Thermoproteota > Nitrososphaeria > Nitrososphaerales > Gagatemarchaeaceae > Gagatemarchaeum. The sequence goes on from CAZAMW010000044.1 coordinate 3,079, forward strand.
TTCAACGTGGCATTTGAAGAGAAGCCGGTACTGTTCCCCAATCAGCATGTACCGGAATCTCCCCGAGGGCAGGGGCTCGCGGCCTGGAGAAATACACCAGACGCAGCAGTAAGAAGTATCGACCTGTTCGGAGCTGCTCTACCTTAGGAGGCGGTAGATCATCCAGCCTTGGAACAGTCATCGTGCTTCAGAACTTTGAAGCGAGCCATGCTTGAACCTCAGGTATCCTGTTCACGAACATAGATATGTGGCCCTCTCTCTCCTCAAGGTGCACTTCGGCCCGCGGAATCAAGGATGCGAGGTACTGGCCGTGGGAGAAGGGGACGAACCTGTCTTCCTTCCCGTGCCAGACCTGGAGAGGGACTTCGATAGACGAGGGGTCGAACCCCCAGGGCATCACTGTAGCTACTTGGTCGTCCATGCTTCCCTCAATCCCGTTCCTGAGGCCGTCTTCAAATTGGGACTGGAAGAAGGCGTCCACTTCGTCGGTGTTTACCGCCTTGTCAACCTCCGAGAGAAGCGATTCAATCATCTTCGTCCGGTCTTCCTTTGTTTGTTTCGCAAGCACCTCTGAATCCCGCTTCGACTTCGCCTCCCATTCGGGTTGGTTGCTCAGCATCAACTTGTAGTCATCAACGTTGTACTCTCCCATTCCTGAGTAGAAGTCGAACCCCTCTACCCCGTAGGGTCCCAGCGTTGAAAGGCTGGCCGCTGCAACCACGCTGCCGGGGAGCTTGGACGCGCACGCAAGGGCATAGTCCCCGCCGCCGGAGAATCCCAAAACGGCAAACTTCTTGATGTCGAGGCTTTCGGCAATCCCGGCCACGTCTGAAGCCCCGTCCGCGATTCTTCGTCCCTTGACGCGCGTCGAACCACCGTAGCCTGGTCTGCTGTATCCGATAAGCCGTACCCCGCGTCTCTTCGCGTCCTCAACATGAGGGCCGAAGAGGAGTCTGGAACCTGGAGTCCCATGGAAGGAGAACACGGGGACCCCGTCTGGATCCCCACCCTCAGAAATTTCGATTATACGCCCAGAACTGAGCTTTACTTCATGCAGATTGTTAAGGCCCATTTCAGCCAGTTCGCCTCAAGAACCCATTCATGAACTCCCTTTTTCCTGCCTGGGGCGAGCGAGACTCCTCAGTCCTTTTCACGGTGACATCCTCCCCGACCCTCGCTTAAATCCTCTGGCATCGTCGCTCTTGCCATTCCGTTCAAGCTCTAATCAAGCAGCGTGGCTGCCCTCGCCTGAAATTGGCGAGGCGGCGGTGAGGTTCTCGTTCAGGATACCGGAAACGCAGACATTATTGGGCGCCTCTGCGGGTCGTCGGCCGGCTGACCGATGTCCACGCTGATCCTGCGCGGAAGGGCCTTCGACGGAAAGAACCAGCATCGCGACGCCGTCGTCATGGTCGACACCGTCAACGGTGTCATACTCGACTTTGGCGAGAGAGGGTCGGTGGAGGAGCCCCGGGGCGCCAGGAGGGTCAGGCTCGACGGCGACGCAACCATCCTCCCCGGACTGGTCGACGCACACGTCCATTTCATGTCCTCCACGGGCCACGGACCGAACGACTGGGCCATGGTTCCCGAGACTCTGGCCGTGCTACGAGGCGCCGGGGACCTCAGGAAGCTTCTGCACTCGGGGTTCACCGCGGTTCGGGAGCTCGGGACCAAGGGCGGTCCACACTTGGCCCAGGCAGTCTCAGAGGGTTCCATCGAGGGGCCCGAAGTGGTCTCCTGCGGAAGAGCCCTGGCACAGACGGGGGGAGACGACGACCCTCCGGGGTTCACGCTAAGGCCGGCCCAGGAGCTTGCGTCCTACAGCTACTTCTGCGACGGTCCCTGGGAGTGCCGCAGGGCGGTGCGCATGGTCGCCAGGGAAGGCGCCGGGGTGGTAAAGTTCTACGCGTCGGGGGCGTTCTCGCGTGGGGAGAAGGTCAAGTCCAACTTCACCGACGAGGAGACCGAAGCCATCGTCGACGAATCGAGGCGCCTCGGGCTGAGGGTCGCCGCCCACGCATACGGGGAGGAGGCCATCGGGAGGGCGCTCCGCCACGGTGTCGACTCCATCGAGCACGGGCTGGGTCTCACGTCAAGCCTTGCCTCTGAGATGAGAAGGAGAGGGACCTATTATGTCCCCACGCTTCGCATCTACACGAACCCGATGTACAAGAACAGGGACAACAAGATGGTAAGGAAACACCTCTCGGAGGACATGCAAATCGCCAAGGAGAAGGGGGTGAAAGTGGTGATGGGGTCGGATACAGTCGGCGACGGCGCCATACCACACGGCCGTAACTATGAGGAGATAGTCGAAGAGGCGCGGTTCCTGGGAAACAGGGAAGCCCTCATCGCAGCCACCTCGAGGGCAGCCGAGTGCCTGGGTTTGGAGAGCACGGGGATGCTTGCGAGAGGATTCAGGGCAGACTTGGTGGTGGTCAGGGGAGACCCTTCAAAGGACACCCGCGCTCTGGCGCCCGAGAAGGTCGTCCACGTGATAAAGCGGGGCAGGCTCCTTGAGAAGTAAGAGGTCGGGAAGGCCGGAGGTCGGACTCGACATCGGCGAGAACCACAATGACCCGGCGGAATTTAGGGATGCGGTCATCCTCGCCGGGCGGCTGGGCTTCGACGTCGCCTGGCTCGGCGACCACTTCATGCCGTGGGTCCACAGCGGGGACCGGTCAGCCTTCGTGTGGTCACTGCTCGGCTCCTCCCTTGAAGCGTCCAGAAGGGTCAGGGTCGGGCCGTATGTGACGACCCCCATCGGCGGACGCTATCATCCGGCGGTCGTCGCGCAGGCGGCGGCCACGCTGGACAGCATGTATCCGGGGAGGTTCGTCCTGGGAGTAGGGACGGGAGAAGCGATGAACGAAGCCCCCTTCCTGCCGGCCTGGCCGGGGTGGAGGGAGCGGATGGAAAGGCTCATCGAGGGGGTCCAGTTCATGCGGAAGCTCTGGAATAGTGAGTCGCACTTCGATTTCGACGGAAAATACTTCAAGTCGAGGCAGGTCCTCCTGTACACCAAACCCCGGACTGCCATCAGGGTGCTCTTCTCGTCTGTAGGCGAAAAGTCCGCGGCCATCGCGGGTAAGCACGGAGATGGTATAATCACCGTCAACATGCGGAACTCTCTCGACAGGATTCACCAGAAAATATTCGGGAACTTTGACGCGGGAGCAAAGGCCGCAGGGAAGGATCCCTCGACGCTGGAGAAGGTGGTCACCGTCAGCTTCACCCTCGAGAGCGAGCGTGAGTTCCTGAAGAGAGCCCGGCGCGGTTCCGGACCGCTGGCCAAGGGCTCCTACGACGAGCCCGACCCCAGGCGGATAGAGCGCATGGGCTCGACGATTCCCGACGATGACCTTCTCAAGACGACCGAGTTCTGCTCCTCATGGCCGGAAGTGGCGGAACTGGTCTGGAGGTATAGGGACGCGGGCGCGACCCAGGTAGTGCTCCCCGCAGCTGCGGACCCAAAGCTGATCCGTACGTACGCCCGCAGGCTCCTGCCGCTGCTGGCGCGCTGAGTGATTCTTTCCTACCATCTGGTCGTTGAGCTTGCGAACTCTCAGCGATTCTGACGCCCGCGCTGCTGGTTGCCGCCGCGCATGCATTCCGGCGGACAAGCGTGAATGGGCTGCACCGCCTAAGCGAAGAGATTCAGGATGCGCCGTATTCCACGAATCACAGTCAGGAACAGCGTCTCAAGCGTGGTCAAGGCGACCTGGGCGATCTCGTAGAGCTTCATGATGGTTTGTCCCGACGCGGGAGTCATAGTCCCCTAGCTGCTCGAGCCTAGACAATTGGGCGAACCAGCGTTCACCCGGGGACGCCGGATGTCCCTCCCGCCGGGTTCTGGCCGCGCAGTCGCCGAGGAGGGCTAGGAAGCCCATGTCCGAAATTCGGGTCATGACGTGCGTTCGCGCAGCTGGCTCGCTACGCCTTCTCACTCTCGCTGCGCACCCTGCCAAGATAAACAACTAGACTCGGGTCATAGGTAGACTGCAGAAGCATCGGGCGTTGTCGCCGCGTAGCGCTCGGGATCGCCGCCAGGATGGGAGAACCTGGAGCTAGGAGGAGCTCGCGTCATTACAGAGGACGGCGTCGCAAGGAAGGCCGACGTAATCATCATGGATCACCCGCCTTCGAAAGAATATGCTTCCATAACCCTGCAATAAGAAAAAAGAGTGGGAGGATGCTGCGGAGCGTCACCCGTTCTTCAGGCTGATGCATGTCTGTAGCATCCGTGTGATGGCGTTGGGTGGCTCGGAATTTCTCCGGCTACGCCATTCTCCGCCTTGGCGTTGTGGGACTTGATTCCCAGGACCTAAGGAACTGTGCGTATTGCATGGCTTTAGTTGCCGTCCTCGTGTGCCATCTCGCATCCATTGATGTCTTCTGGCAGTGTCTTTCGCTTTGGGGTGCAGGCGGAACATTGCTCGCCGCCGTCACTTACTGGGAACGCGATCGGGAACCAGAATAACTCGGTACCGGCCTCATCGGTCCATCCCTGGAGCAAGGCTCGGCTGCTGGTTCACAGAACGTAGAGGGGTCTCCTGTCGTCTTCGGGATACGATGCCTCATGCGGCCCTGATAGCAAGTTCTCCCTCTTGACCTGACCGCATTTCAGGCACCGGCAGAGTACCGCCACACCATCCCTCGATTGGACATAGTGCTCTGTCCTGAGCCTGCACGCTTCGCAGTCTAGCTTTGCAATCCGCTGGGTGAGAATCTTCCCAACATCCGCTTCTCTCATTCTAGTCTTGGTCCAGTACTTGAAGTAGCACTCTGCACAAAGCATCGGATCCGTCCTTGTTGTGGGTTGCCCACACCACTCGCAGGCCAGCACGACTGCTCCCCTGATGATAGCAGTATCTTCCTCCCATATGAGGCTAACGCTTTCCAGGTGTCTAGGTCGGTTTCTGGGCGAGAGAAACATTCCTATCTTCTGCTCATGCAGCGACTTCGGTCTCGTGGTGAAGAGCCTCCTTTCCTCGTCGCTGAGGAAGTTGTAGGAGGGGATGCGCCCCTCCTTGGTAACCGAGATCCCCTGACCTACCCTAGCATTGACGATGAATTTTTCCTCGCCGTCGCCGAGATCGAACGCTTCCTTGAGGACTTGAGATGCAGCCTGATCCTGCTTGAGTACAATCTTCGTCGAGCAGCTTTCGATGATTATCCTCCCAGGTCCGTAAACTCCTCCGCGACCCATAAAATCTGACACGCGCTGGGTCGCGAGGACGAAGGCGGCTTTGCAGTGCCTTCTTCGAGGACGACCTGTATCCCGCCTACTCGGACGTGATGAGCCTGGAACCTGTCTCTTCTTCAGGAGGGAGGAGGGGCTGATTCCCTCACTTCCTTTTCCGAGCGTGGATGGATACTACCTGGACCATCTTCGGCAGCTGGTGGGCCTCCCTCTCAACCTCAGCCTCAGCCTGCCGAGCAACCCCTACCTCGCTTGGGACTACAACGCGAGCTCTCCCAGCTTCATATCACCAATCAGTTACGAACCGCGGAACTTGAGCAGCATCTACGGTTTCCTCTACGGCGGGGACAGCACCGTCTACGCCAACCTCGATGGGGGTGGCGCGAAGCTGCTGAGTGCGCAGGACGAGCAGACCGACTTCCAGGGGATTGTCACCATGGGACCGCAAACTGGAGGGGTAACCAGCCTCTGGGTGAAGCATCCGAACGGGATTTTGATCGTCAATCAGTCATTGACCTCAAACACGGAACCTCCCTCTCCATCCGGATACCGCGGATTCTATGCTCTGGCATTCCCGATGAGCGTGAACGGGGCCCACCAGTTCGGTATTGCCAACTCCTGGGGAGCCAGCAGCGTCTTCCAGACCTACGGCAACGTCGCCCAAATATTTCCGCCGCCAAACGAAGATTACTTCCCGATGACCTTCTTCGGATTCCTCATGATCGGGCTCTACTTCTTGGGGAAGGTGGGGAAGGTATCAAGAGAGTAGATATTTTCGTGCTCGTCCACAAAGGGCCTAAGAACTAGGCGGCGAATATTCCTTCTTCGACGACGTACTTCCTGCGAGCCAGATCCATCAAGTTCCTAGTGAACACTATTCCGTAGATTGCCACGACG
>CAZAMW010000045.1:0-9171 GCA_964486265.1 uncultured Nitrosopumilales archaeon
CCATCCGCGTTGAGTAGGACACGCACTTTAGATAACGGGGAACTTGGCGGCAGAATTCTCCGTCGAGAGGAGCGAGTTGCATAGAGGCATGCCCGGCCACGTCATCACATCTCTCACCGGCTAACCCCTTCGGGGTCATTTGATTCCTTGTCCTTCTTGTTTTCGATTTCCTTCTCCACCTTCCTGACGTCAGACTCGGCGCGTTCGAGCCCCTCTCTGAGGATCATGTTCAGGATAGGGCCGAGGGTGAATACGAGACTGGTTATGACGGAGCCCACCGAGACGAATGCCATTATTGACGCGAACACTTTGCCCGCGTCTGTGTTTAGCTGCAACGGTGGGCCCTGTCCCGTGGCCAGCATGCTCTCGAAGTACAGGGCGTTGACGTAGTCCATCCCTTCTAGGTAGTGAAAACCGACTATCCCAACCATCATGACGATGATGATGCTTCCGATGGCAAGCAGCGCCCTACGCAAAGAAGTGGGCGAGTAGACCGGTTTGCCGGGATTCTGCATGTGGTTGCATTGCCGCTTGGCGATAAATACCTAACTGGCTTGAGCGAGGCTCAGTTGAATTCCTTGCGTTCGAAAAGGAACAGCCCCAGGACGGCCGTTACAACGAAGTAGATGCCCATTATGGCGAGCCCCTCTGGTATTGTGGCCACGTAAATCGTAACCCCGAAGCGTGTGCTTGTCGTAGGGTAGGTCGTGGAGAGCACGTTCGCTATTATGCTGGAGCCGTACGTCAGGATGAACCATGGTTCTAGGCTCGTGAGAGCCTCGATCACGCCCTGGATTATGCCGAATCCTAGGAAGAGTACGAGGAACGAAACGAGTATGGAGTAAGAGCTTGACTTGAAAAGAGAGCTGAACATGAAGGTGAAGCCCAGCACCGCGAGCAGATAGAACCAGCCCAGCAGGAACGATTCGCCCAGCTGATAGGGAACGGTCGCCCCGTAGTAGTAGACTCCATTGATGATGGCTATCAAGAAGTAGACGACCAGGATGATGGTGGCGGCTATGAAAGCGGCGATGTACTTCCCGATGTAGATCGATGACCGCCTTATCGGGTTGGGGATGGTGAAGTAGCCCGTCTTGTTCTGGAACTCCGCGGCGATGGCGTCACCGCCGAAGAATATCCCGAAGATGACTATCAGGTCGGTCGAGAACATCCCCCACCAGGTCGAGTAAAAGTCGAGGGTCGTGCTCTTGACCATGCTCGCCGGTCTGTAGTAGCCCACGAGAATCGCGAGGAGAACGGAGATGATCAGGGTTATCGCCATGAGAATGGCGAACCTTCTAGACCTGAGATAGTCGAGGAATGTGTACTTTATGGTTATTCCGACCTGCGACACGCTGCCCGGGACCACGTTTCGGGGAGTTGCGCTGTTGTTCTGCTCGGTCATCGTCATCACAGGGTCGCCTTGATGAGGTTGAGGTAGGTATCTTCTAGCGCTGAAGCAGTTGGCTTGTAGCTGACCACCCCGATGTTCATCTTCACCAGTTCAGAGAGAATCCGCTGCTGGACGTCGAGCCCACCGCTGAACTTGATCCGCATGTTCTTGTCGTCCACCGCATCCGCGGCGACGACTCCCGCGAGCGCGGATACCGTCTTGACGACCGTAGAACCTGAGATCGATTGGATGAAACCTACCTCGACGACGTTCTGGTCGCCGGAGAACTTGGTGGTGACGTTGGACAGGGTGTCGTAGACCAGCAGCTTGCCGTGGTCTATCATGGCTACCTCGTCGCAAACGTCGGCCACTTCGCTCAGGATGTGAGAGCTCATGAATATCAGCCTGTTCTTGCCCTTCAGTGACTTTACTATCGCCCTGACCTCGCTCATTCCTCTCGGGTCCAGCCCGGTGCTCGGCTCGTCCAGCAGAAGTATCGTCGGGTCGCTCAGCAGGGCCGACGCGATGTCCACGCGCTGCTTCATGCCCTTGGAGAACTTGCCGACCCTCTTGTCAATCCAGTCCCCCATGCGCACCTCCTCCAGAGATTCCTCGATGCGCTTCTTCCTCTCGGTCGAGGGGACGCCGCGGATCTCCGCAATGAGAGTCAGAGCCTCCCTCGGTGTTAGCGAAGGATAGATCTCGGGGGTCTCGATGAGGGTCCCCACGGACGCGAGCGCGGCCTTCTTGTGGGTGTGCACGTTGGCTCCGTTGATGAAGGCATGGCCCGAGCTGGGCCTGATGAGGTCGGTGAGCATCTTCAGGGTGGTCGTCTTGCCGGCCCCGTTCGGTCCGAGGAACCCCACGCACTTGGCGCCCTCTATCTTCAGGCTCAGGTTCGATACTGCCGTGAAGGAGCCGTAGACCTTCGATAAGTTGGTTATCTCGATAGAGGGATTCGTCATTGCACTCGCCTTTCCGTCTACTGGCCGATTCCGAGGGTGTTGCCTATGCCGGCCACTAAGACCTTGTCGCCTTCTTTCGTCCTCTCGTCTATCACGCGCCTGACGATCGCTACCGCCTTGTCGACCGCGTCAGCCAGCTCCTTCCTCATCGCCGTGAGTGTCTCGACGTCGCCCTGCTTGATCAGGACGGCGTATATGGGTACCTTGTGCTTGGCTGAGATAACTTCGATGTCGAACTTCTCGACGCCCAGACCACCGATCGCCGCGCCCACTCCCTGGGCTATTTCCCCGCTCTGTTCACCCTCGAACTTCTGGGCGGCGTCGACCATGACTATCATGTTCAGAGAGACGCCCTGGTCCTCTATCAGTCTCTGGAGGGCGACGTGGGGCTCACCGACGTATCCCATGGGACCCTCTGCCTTCATCACATAGACGGTCCGTCCGTTGTAGTCAGTCTTGGCCAGGACCGTGTCCCTCGCTATCCTCTGAACGGGGGCCCCGTTGATGAGCTTGGCAGCCAGCATCGGTCCCACGCCGTCGCCGATCGGCTGGGCCAGTTTGAACGTCTCGGTCGCCTTTGCGAGGGCGTTCGCCTGTTCCATTATCTGTGGCAGGACCATCTGGAGCTGGAATATCGTGATGTATGAGCTGGTCTTCTTCGCGGAGAGATAGTAGTGCCTCACGACCTTGTGGATGATGTTGAGAGCGCTCGAAATCTCGACAAGGTTGGAACCCACAGAGACCTTGACTGAGTCATCCGTGCCGATGAGCGCCTGAACCTCGTTCCTTACCCTGTCCTCGCCGGTCTTGGTGATGTGCTCCAGCTTGCCGACGAGGCCGTTGGGGTCCATGCTTACCGGTGGAATCGTGACGTACTCGAAGAGCTGAGAGAGGCGCTCGCCCACGCCCTGCCCTGCCTTGCCAGCCGAGTTGAAGTAATCCAGGGTCTGTTTCGCTGCCAGGTCCTTCATCGCGCTGAGCTTCTTCAGTGAACGCTTGACGCTCTGTTCGGCGACGTAGAACTGAATCCTCTGTCCGTAGAGGATGAAGACGAAGAAGAAGCCATAGGTGATGAATGTGACTAGGTTGCTGAAGTTGATACCTGATAACAGGCTCGACAGGTTGCTAGACAAAGCGTAAACAGCCGAAGCGACGAAACCGCAGCCTATATAACTATATCGTTATCGATATAGTTCCACGGCGGGCGCGTCGGTTGGGAAACCGGCAGAGGTGCACGCTACTTGAGCGGGACGTAGAGGCTCGAACGGCTCGCGCCGATTCCTGGAGTGCCGTGCACAACCTTCTTGTTGGTTATGACGTACTCCCCCAGGTAGTGCCCGATCATCTCGGGCTTGACTTCGAGCGCGACGAACTCCTTCCCGCTGTAGACGCTGACCTTTGCCCCGACCATCACCGGGAGTATCACCATGTCTCTCGCGTGGGTCTTGATTGGACTCTCGAGCTTTCCGTCTCTCTGAGCTCTGATGTCCTCGAGGAGCTTGCGCTTGTCCTCCGAGATGCCTCTGTTGAGCGAGCGTCTCGCCCTCGATGGAAGCAGCTGCAGGATGGCTTCGGTCGACATCGAGTTGAGCTGCTCGACCGTGTAGCCGCGATATCGGAACTCTTTTGGCACTTACTTGACCTCCGTGCTCGTCCTTGCCAACCTCTTCCGTCCGGTCTTCCTGGGCGCTATAAGCCCTACCTTCCTTCCGGGAGGCGCGTTGCGGGATGTACTGGTCGACTTGCCCGGATGCTGATGCCTTCCGCCTCCGAACGGGTGGTACACAACCGCCATCGCGATGCCTCTCATCCGCGGGTACATCCTGCCCTGAGCCTTCATAGCGTGATGCCTCGGCCCTGCCCTGAGGAACGGCTTCTCCAGCCTGCCTCCGCCGGCGATCTCCCCGATCGAGGCCCTGCACCTGTCATCGACGAGGATGCTCTTTCCGGATGGCAGCCTGAGTATGGCACGGCCGTTGCCCTTTGAGAAGAGTATGGCCGAGCCGCCGGAAGCCCTGACCAGCTTCCCGCCGTCGCCCGCCCTGAGCTCTATGTTTGAAATCCTCGTTCCTTCGGGAATCCTGCCGAGGGGGAGTATGTTCCCGATGGAGGGAGTGGCGTTCGGACCGAGAGATATGGAACTGCCCACCGCGAGCCCGCTGACCGCCGGGATGTAGGAGATGTCTCCGGTCCCGTGCTCGAGCTGCGCGAGAGGTGCCGTGCGACCCCTCTCGTCCAAGATCGCCTTGACGATGAGCTTCTCCTCGGTTTCGGTCCTGAGGTTAGGATACCGCACCGGGGCGATCTTGCCCTTGGCGGAGATGCGGAACTGGCTCCCGCCCTTTCCTCTGCGTCGTTGTAGAATTCGCTTACCCATATTGTCACACGAGACCCAGCTTCGTAGCCAGTTCAGCCGCCGAGTTGTCTTCGGTCAGACGCACGAACGCCTTCTTGCCTACCACGGTCCTCGTGGTGTTGACGCCGCGGACCTTGACCTCATAGAGCACCTCAACCGCGCTCGCAATCTGCGTCTTCGACGCCTTGTCGCTGACTATGAAGCACAACTTGTTCTCCCGCTCGATCTGCTCGAAAGTGCGTTCAGTGATGTAAGGCCTTACGACGACCTTCTGAGCGTCTTCAAGCCTCAACTTTCATCTCTACCCCCTTTTCCTTCGACCTCAGAGCGTCCAGTGAGGACTCGGACCAGAAAGTAAGCCGCCCTGCCACGCCGGCGGGCGCAAGGTCGAGCACGCTCAGGCTCTTGACCTCCACGACCTTCACTCCTGGGATGCCGTCCGCGGCGCGCCCGACGCCTCTGTCGTTGCTGACGACGAACAACGGACCGACGGGCTCACTGTAGGCGCGTCCTCTCATTCTCGGCTTCCCCGACCTCCGCTTTACCCCGCCGACGAGACGCTTGAGCTCGTCGGAGAGCCCGACCGTCTTCAGGAACGTGTTCAGCTCTCCGGTCTTCGAGACCGTCTCGATGTCGTCCACGACGATCAGGGGGAACTCCAGGTTGCCCACCCTGTGTCCCCTCCACGCGACTGCGTTGGCGTTTCCCGTGAACGCGATGGCCGCTTCTAGAGCGAGCCTCCTCTCCTTCTTGTTTACCTTGTTGTAGATCGCCTTTTCCGACCTCGGTGGGTGCGGCAGTCTTCCTCCGACGACGCTGGCGACGCCGGCCGCCTGGCCTGCGCGGCGGCTTCTGTCTCCCTTGACCCTCGGAATCCTCGAGATTCCCCTGCCGGTGGGCGGCCAACCGCTCTCGGCGCTGGTCTTCTCGCCGGCCTCAGGGTCGCGCCCGTAGGCCTGTATTCCGTGGGACCTCAGTATCCAGAAAACGCGATGGATGATGTCTGGTCTGAGCGGGCGCAGGAATGCCTCTGGCAGGTCGGCGTCACTGGAAGATTGACCCTTCAGGTCGAGTATCTTTGCCAAGTCACTATCTGCCCGCCCTTGTACTCAGTTCCAGGACCTGCACGGGGGTCGTCTTGCCCTTCACCGCGCGGGCCGGGAGCCTGACGAAGACCACCCTTCTTGTGCTGCCGGGTACCGTGCCTCTCAGCAGAGCATAATCAGTCCTCACCTCACCGAAGTGCTCGAAGCCTCCCCTTGGGGTTATGGGCGCGTCCTTCGGGTTTGAAATCGAAAGTATCCTCTTGCCGGTCTCGGTCCTCTGATGGAAGCCGTGCTGTCCCGCCCTGGCGACGGTGTACATGACAGCTGCCGGGTGCCATGGCCCGATGACTCCGACGGCCCTTACGCTCTTCCTCGACTTGTGCTGCTTCCTCTTGATCCCGAACCTCGTGACTGGCCCCTCGAACCCCTTCCCCTTGGTTATGCCGATCACGTCTACGTACGAACCCGCCTTGAAAATCTCAGAGAACTTGACGCCCTTCCCGAGCAGCTTCACGACGTAGTCTATCTGCGCGGCGGTGTCTCCTCCCCCGACTCCGACCTCGAAGACTATCGGCTTTTTCTGGGAGATGCCCGCGTCGCTCGGTGTTATCGAAACCAGGGCGGAAACCCTGCTCAGACTTGAAAGCCTGCCCTTCCACGCCTCGACGAACTTCTCCGGCTCAGAAGAGGACTTCCTCTCCACGCCCTTGGGCAGAGTGGAGGCGTACACCTCGCCGACTGCTCTGTCCGCTCCGTTCTCCCTTATGTACAGCCTGAGGCCGACCACCGCAGTCTCGGGGACCGCGAGGACGCTCGTCGGGTTGAACAGCGGTTTGCCAAAGTTCGGGGTCTTCTCTCTGTCATCGAGGGAGATGCTGTGCATCGTCCCGACCTTGACCGCCGGGAACGCCAGGAGCGTCGGAGTCGGCGAAGCGAGTTTGGGCCAGGTGTGGATGGATGGAACGAAACTGCCGGCGCGGCCCCTAGGCCGGTATGCGAGGCTACCCCTTCTAGGTGCAGAATGCTTCCTGTGACCCAAGCTAAAGCACTGTGGAGTGACCCCCGATTTTCCGTTAGCCTTTAAACTTTCGTATTCCTCAGAGCACTCAGGACTTCGAACAGGTAGAGCGCCGAGGCCATAGCTTCTTCGGTCCTAACCGTTACGGTGTGTTGCTCGGGATAGAGGTTAACGATGAACTTCACCTTCTGCCTGAGGTCTTTGACCAAGTCGAAAAGGCCCCTGGACGGCGAGCCGAAGACCGCCATGACGCTGGTGGAACGGGCGAGCTGTTCACTGAGTGCTGGCAGGCAGGCCGCAAGCGGGTCTCCGAGCCTCGAGGTGGCGACCTTCAGCCCGAACCTCCTGTCGCCAAGGACCTCGTCGGCGCTGCGGACTTCCACCCTGTAGCCCCAGTATTCAGGCGCCTCCGAACGGTCCACGACCACTCCCGCCAGCGGCGAAGTGGAGACGATCTTCACTGTCACGCGCTTGTCTGGACCGACCCTCTGCCTGAGAGCGGCAGGGACATCCAGACCCACGTCGACGGACTCGCCGCCGGTAAGCGTCACGCCTTCACGGACGTCCCCGACCTGGACGCGCGCAATCGGGACCTTCGGCTTGTGCGATGGTATCCTCAGGGGAGGGAGCAGGCCGGCGAATCGCAAAGTGTCGTCAAGCGGGAACAGGCGTCTTCTCAGGTACTGGGGCGTTTCAAGGTACTCCAGGACGTGGCTGAGCAGGGCCGACTCTCCCCTTCCCCGCGGGTCGCGGAATATCTGGACCGCATCGACGCCGAAGACCGAAGCTATCCTGGCGATCTGTCCGATCTTGAGGGTCTTGTCTCTGAGCGACTCGTGCTCCTCGAGGACCGTGTCCGGGAAGGCGATGGACAACATCCGTCCGTAGAACGTCAGTCTCGCTCACCCAAACCTGAAAACCCGTTTGCGGTTGTTTTCATCGGCTTAAAAGCACCTTTAACTGGCTCGTCTGGTCGAGGAACCCGGACCGTCTGTGGCGGAGAGGGAGAAGATCGAGTATGAGCTTCGCGGCAAGACGCTGAAGGTCTACCTCCACATGCTAAGACGCGCAAAACCCGTGGGGATCAGGGAGGTCCAGAGGGAGCTGGGGTTCTCCAGCCCGAGCATAGCGTTCCACCATATGGAGAAGCTGACGCGCCTGGGGGTCGTGGAGCAAGACAGCATGGGGAACTACGTCGTGGCCAAGAAGGTAGACCCCGGGATAATGCAGGCTTTCGTGAGCGTCGGAAGGTTCAGCCTTCCCCGGATGGGCTTCTACGCGGCGTTCTTCTCGGTCATCACGGCGGCCTACATTCTGTCGAACCTGTCATCGCTTGATGTCTACGCGCTGGTTGCGAGTGTTGGGGCGGCCTTGGTCTTCTCTTACGAGCTCGTGCGTGTGTGGAGGAGGAAGCCGTTCTAGATGTTAGAATTAACTAGACGACTGGAGATACGGATTACATGAAACCGGGAGGGTTCGTCGTCGGTGCTTCCGCGGGGCTGCTGCTGGCCCTGTTGTTCATAGCAGGAGCGAGCGCGCTCGGGTCTTCCGCCCTGCACATTGACCTGATCCACGGTACCTCCTCTGTGATGCCCGGGCTGGCCACGGCGACTCCATCGGCAGGGGAGGGCGCTCAGGCAAACTCGGCCACACCGCCGTCAGCGCCAACCCCTTCGTTCTCGTCCGTGAGCGGCCTGTCGACCGACGGCGGCGGCTCTCTTGCCGCGTTGTTCGTCCCGGTATTGCTGGCGGCTCTGGTCGGGGCCGCATTCTACGGACTCTCGGCGCGAAGGGTGGACGCAGAGTGAGCCTATCCGGAGACCACGGTCTGAGACTGCTCGCGCAGGTATGAGAGGAGGTAGTTCGGCCCTCCCACTCCCTTGCCCGTTGCACCGCTGGCATTCCATCCCACGAAGGTCTGCGCGCCGGGCCAGGCCCCCGTAGTAGCACCGCCCTTCCTGTTTGCGTACACGACGCCGAACTGGATCCGGTCGAGGAACTTCTTGACCTCCGCAGGGTCCTCGCTGAATATGCCGGCCGTGAGTCCGTACCCGGTGTCGTTAGCCCTCGTGAGGGCTTCGTCCAGCGTCTTGAACTCGCCAACGACGATGAACGGGACGAACAGCTCCTCCTTGAACAGCCTGTGCTTGGACGGCAGGTCTACAGCGACGGTCGGCTCGACGTAGTATCCCTTCTTGTAGAGCCCCTTGGTCAGCACCCTGCCACCCACAAATATCCTGCCCTTCTTCTCTGCGCTCTTGACGGCATCCTCGAAGGTCGCGACCGCGGCCTCGTTGATGACCGGCCCCATGAACGCGTCCTTGGTCCTCGGGTCCGTCACTCGGATCTCACCGATGCGCGTCCGGAGGGCAGCCATGAACTGTTTCATCACC
>CAZAMW010000046.1:0-9082 GCA_964486265.1 uncultured Nitrosopumilales archaeon
AAGTATCTGCGTTACGTCGAGGTATTCTCGACCCTTACCATAATCTTCGGGCTCGTTTCGGCGGTTGTGTTCGCCGACGGTGACTATTCGGTATTCTCGCCCAGCACGACCTTCGGACTCCTCATCTCGACCGGCGCCGTCCTGGGTCTGGCCACCATCGGTCTGGCGATGGCCGTCATCGTGCCGACGGCCAGGAAGATAAGCACGATCTCACAAGCCCTGCTGCAGAAGCCCGGTCCTCCGCCGGCCGAACTTCCGGTCCTTGCGAAAAGGCTGAGGGTCTCCTCGACCGTCGCCCTCTTCGTCCTGATAGTCGTGACGATACTGATGGTCGGGGCAGTGACGTACTAGGGAAGGTCCAGCGCCGCTCTTCGAGGGGCAATCGAAAGACGGAAAAGGGACCGCGGTGCACCGCTCCGCATGTTCTCCAAAGGATTCAGCGTTGCCGTGACAGTCTCCGACGCGAAGAAGGCCGCCAGATGGTACAGGGACAAGCTCGGCCTCGAGGTGTCAGAAGAGGACCACTGGGTCACGGCCCGGGTCAAGGGGTCAGAATCGAAGCTCCACCTCTGCGAAACGGACCTTGAGCCCGGAAACACAGGGATCTGCTTCTACTCGGACGACGTCAAGGCCGAGGTGGCCGCTCTCAAGAAGAAGGGCGTGAAGTTCTCGAAGGACTACACCAAGACCGAGTGGGGCGAGACCGCCATGTTCGACGACGCCGACGGCAACGTCTTCTGGATCAGCAACGACGGCCCCTAGCGGGGCGGGCCGCCTGCTGCCTCATGGTCGCTGGCGAAGACCCCTGACCGCCAGGTTCTGCTGCGCGCGGCCGGACTGAGCACGTCCCTGCGCCCCACGTCGTACGAGGCCGTCGTCGCGCCGCCGCAGACGCAGTATCGAGCGCAGGACGCTTCTGTGCTCGGCGTATTCGTGGTTGATGTATTCCATCAGCAGAAAGAAGCTCGTCTCGAACTGCTCCTCGTCGTCGTTCCGGAACTTGAAGACGGGCAGGCCGCTGCTCGGCTCCTCCCACACCGAGTCGAAGGCCCTCAGCGGCGAGAGCTTGCCCCCGCTCTTCGCCCTCTGCATGAGCACCTTCCTGTCGACGTCCATCAAGACCACGAGGTGGCGGCTGCGGTTCCCGTCGCTCAGGAAGAACTCCCTCGTGGCGTGCCTCGGCGCCGTGGAATCGATTACGACCGAGTGCTCGTGGTCCAGAGCGAACTTTCGCAGGTTCGTGAGGCTGTAGTACACGAGCTCCTCGTCGTGGATGGGGGCGGGGTCGTTGAAGTACATCATCCGCAGCTCGTCAGGGTTGACCCGGACTGACCCCTCAACGGTCGTCAGGAGCCGCCGCGCCAGACGGCTCTTGCCCGAAGTGGGCGGACCTATCACCAGTATAGTCCACAGGTCGGCCGTTTCTCTCCCTCCTTTCGGAGATGCGGTTCGGCTCAAGATAAGTCTTGGCGGCCGCGCCAATCGAAACAGCGAAAAAGGAGGGTTCCGGGGAACGCCCTCGGTCGAGAGCGCGTGAGTCTGAGTGAAAAGGCGGGGGCAGCCCTGGAAGCGCTGGGGCTGACCAAGGCGGAGGTCCGTGCGTACGTGGCCCTCGTCGGGAAGGGTCCGATGAACGCGAGCGAGATAAGCAGGGCGGCGCGCATCCCGTACTCAAAGGTCTACGACGCCCTGCAGGCGCTGCACACGAAGGGCTGGATAGACGAGCAGCACAGCAGGCCCATCCTCTACACGGCAAAGTCACCGAACACCGCCATGGAGGAGATGAACTCCAGGTACGAGGCCGAGCGCAAGGAGAAGGAGCTCCTCGCACTGAAGGAGCTGACGGGGATCTACGAGAACAAGGGCGAACAGGAGAGGCCCGAGATCTGGATCCTCAGAGGGACGGCGCAGATACTCTCGCAGCTGAGGAGCCTGGTCCTCGACTGCAGGAACGAGATGCTCATCGCCTTGCCGACGGCGATCGCCCCCTACGCCGAGGAGGTCGTCGCGCTGCTGATGGCCCTGAAGGAGAAGGGCGTGAGGATAGAGGTGCTCACAGGCTCGGACCTGGACAAGGAGGCCGTGGCGCTCCTGAGCACGGTCGCCGAGGTGAGGATGAGGAACACGCTGTACGGGGGAGGAGTGATCGCCGACTCGAAGCAGGTGGTCCTGCTGCTGGGTGGGGGCGAGACGGAGGGCTCGGCGCTCGCCATCTGGGCCGACCACGTCGGCCTCGCGGTCTTCGCCAAGGACTACTTCCAGATGCTCTGGAACTCCGAGGACACCAAGAGGAAGTAGACCGCGATGATCAGGGACGAGGTTTCGGTGGTGCGGCGTCTGACGAGCTACCTCGGCCTCTCGGAACACGAGGCGAGGGCCTACCTGCGTGCCCTGAAGGAAGGCTCCATCGGGGGGCCCGATGCGAAGCCGTTGCTCGCAAGGGGGATGGTGATACTCTCCTCCGACGAAAAGGTCTATTTGCCCGTCCATCCGAGACTGGCACTGTCAAACTTGTTCAGGTCGCGAGGGGACAGGTCTTCCCCCGAGATGAAGGAGAAGAGGAAGCTGGTCGACAAACTGACGCTGGAGCTGATCCCGGCGTACGAGAAGCGAGAGGGCGCGAGATGAGCGAGCAGAAGCACGAGCACGAGATAGTCCTTTTCGGCATGGTCAACGTGAACAGGGACAACTACCTCCAGGGCACCGTCGACGTCTGGAGGTGCAGAGGGTGCAAGAAGCTGTTCTGCGACGACAAGCGCTACGGAGAGCCCCTGAAGGCGAGCGTGGGCTTCGAGGAGGTCGGGGAGGGCGAGCAGTGGGCGATTCTCACCTGCACAGACATCAGGGAGGTATACATGATGAGTCTGGGCGTAAAGCCGGGCAAGAAGCTCGCGCACACGTGCAAGAACGGGACCCAGCACGAGTTCGTCGTGAAGGAGGACTGGACCATAGAGCCGGACGACGGTGAGACCGTGCACAGGCTCTTCCTCGTGAAGGACCACATCAACGGGAGCATCGAGGCCGGTTTCTACAAGCTAAGGATGCTGAAGTAGGCAGTGCTCGTAAAGAGGCTGGCGGGCATCGTCAACATTCTTGAAGGACTGCTCGCTGCCATCTTCGCTCTCTCGACCCAGGTTTCAGGGTCTTGCGGGAACGCAACGGGAATCTGTCCCCCTGCGTCTCTCTCCGACCCGCTCGCCCCTCTCTTGGTCGTCGGCGTGCTTCTGCTGGTCGACGGGGCCCTGTGCCTCGTGGACAGGTGGCCCGCCTTCCTCATCGGAGGTGTACTCTCGCTCGCCGCGGTCTTCATCGCGGCAGCACAATGGAACAGGGTCGGCGGGTTGGGACCTGAAGACATCGTGATAACGGCGGCCCTGGGGGTCCTCGCGCTGGCGCTGGACCTCAAGGCGCTCGTGTCCCGTCGGCCCGTCTCGGAGGAGAACCACCCTCTGAACCTCCCGGTGTTCGGCTAGAGTTCGAAGAGTGACAGCGCCCTGGACCTGACTATGTCATCGATCTTCTGTCTGAGAATCTCGACGTCGACGCCGTGATAGTCGCCCTTCCACGACAAAAGCGGAAGCGACCTCTTGGCTACGCCGAGGGCGACATCGTTTTCGTCCTTCTGCAGGTGGACGAACGCCGCACACACCAGTATCAAGCCCTGAAGCAGTTTCTTCTCGTCGCCCCCGGCTATCCTCCAGAGAGATTCCAGAACCTCGTGCGCCTCCCAGAACCTCTCCGCGTTGAAGAGGGAGACGGCTTCTCTCACCGCCTCCGCCTTCGGGAGGAAGACGGTTGGTTCCTGAAGGTCCTTGTAGAACTCGACCCGGCCAAGAGGCTCGAGAGCGGCAATGAAGACGTCGAAGTCCTGGCGGGACCCGAAGAAAGCGTCCATCTCGAGCGCACCGTAGGAAGTCCTCTTTGCGTTCACGGCGTTGCCGCCCATCGTGGAAGCCAGCCTACGGAGGATCTCCAGAGTCGCCTGCAGGTCACCGGCCGGGACCATCCTCAGTAGGAATCGCATTGGGATTCACCTTGACGGTCGTCGCGACAAGAAATAGCTTTCTGGATGCGCAATGAGACCCCGGTGTTGCGCGGGCGATGACCGCATTAGCCCGAATGATCTCGTGATTAGGATCTTGAGTAGGCGAGCCCGCGCAACATCTCATCTTCAACGAGCACCACATGAAGGCTTCAAATATGGGCGCCCCAAGCTCCCGAACGGTTCGGCATCCGCAATGGTAGAGATAGACGTGACGTGCCATCTCGAGGCATTCAGAAGATTCCTGATCAACAGCACGTGCAGGAGTTTCATACCTGAATCCTATCTCAGAGATTCTGAGGTCTTCCCCGAGAAGGAAGAGGACCCGGGTTCTATATACATCGAGGCGGCGGACAAGGTCACGCTGAAGAAGATCAGGGACATATCGTTCATCAACGTCAGTGACATCCTCGGCATCATCTACACCTCGAAGAGCGGGAACAGCAAGCTGAAGTGGCGCCAGATGAGAGGGCCGGTGGGAAGGCTGACGGGAGAGGCTAGCAGCAACAGCCTGGTCAACCTCTCGATGGCGAGGATAATCACGCCGCAGGACGTCGAGGAGATCATGAGAAAGAACGGCATCGTCTTCCCTCCGGAGGACGAAGGTAGGCCGGAGTCCGAGAGCAAGAAGCCCGACGCAGAGCGGATGCCGGAGGAGGAGCCCGTCGCTTCCGGGATTGACGCGCGGGACGAACCCGACGAAGAGATGAACTGAGCCGGACCGGAGTTTCGTCTCGCTTTAATACGAGCGACGCCCGGCTCCGCCATGGTCCAGGTAAGGGTTTACAGGATAAGCAGCGTCACGGACCCGCTCACCAGCCTCCCCGCGAAGCAGATAGAGCTGGTCGAGGCGAGGCAGCGAGGAAACCAGCCTTACGGCATAGGAGACGAAGGCAGGATGGTCCAGAACATGGTGAACCAGCTGCAGTCGATGGGGCTCGTGCCGCAGATAAGGGAGACGGTCTTCCCGAAGGTCACGATGGTCCTCACCGAGAGCGAGTACGATATGCTGGGCCTGAGGCTGGACGTGAACGACATCTACGAGCTCGAGATCAGGAACGGGTCGATGACGCTCAAAAAGTCTACTGAGGGCGTCTGAGCTCAGCTTCTGGAGCAACGCAATTATATCCGAAGGGAGCCCGCCGGCTTATGGCTCTACTGGAGGTCGGCGACAGGGCTCCCGACTTCGTCCTGCCCTCCCAGAGCGGGGAGATGGTGCGGCTGAGCGATTATCTCGGCAAGAACGTGGTGCTGTACTTCTATCCCAAAGACTTCACGGCTGGCTGCACAGCGGAGGCCAAGGCGTTCAGGGATAGCTACCAGGAGTTCCACGACAGCAACACCGAGGTCATCGGAGTGAGCGCCGACAGCGTCGAGACTCACGAGCGGTTCGCCCAGCGCTGCGGCCTTCCGTTCAAGCTTCTGAGCGATTCCGTCAAGGAGGTCAGGGAGATGTACGGGGCGAGCTCGTTCCTCGGAGCAGGAAGGGTGACCTACGTGATAGACACGAAGGGAACCGTCAGGTTCGTCTTCAACTCGCTGGTACGGCCGACGCGGCACGTGCGCGAGGCGCTGGCCGCGCTGAATCCGAAGTCTACCTGACCACGAGCACGCTGCAAGGGGCGTGTGATACCAGGGCGCTCGAGACGCTCCCCAGGACGAGCTTCTTGAAGCCGCTCAAACCACGGGTGCCCACGACTATCAACTGGACCTTCCACTCCTCAGCATAGTCGGCGATCGACTCGACCACGGATGGCACGTTCTCGATTATCTCCCCTCTTACCTTCACCCCTGAGGCTTCAGCCTTCGACACGACGTCCTGGACGACCGACTCGGCGTCCTTCCTCGCCTTGTCGAAGAACTCCTTCATCGCCGGAGTGGTTGTGCCGGCCTGGTTGGTCGCGGCGTAGACCGGCACGGGGATTACGTTGAGCACGAACAGGGAAGAGCCCTCTTTCTTTGCTAGGTCTATCGCCCACTGGGCCGCCCTCACGGAGTTCTGAGAGCCGTCAACAGCGACGAGAATCCTGTCGTAGGTCGCCAAGGTACGCCATGAGGCTGCTCCCAGAGCTTATGAATGTAGTGGTGCCGCAGCGGGGCTCGACATGTAGGAGCGGCCAAGAGATGGCTCTCGGATGCGAGCATTCAATGAAGATTGAAACAATCCTCGGGTAGGATCGCACCGTAGTCCTTTCCCTCCTGTCGTCTCTACAGCACGCTCACAGCGCGAAGGACGATTCATGAGCCGGCGGTGCTTCACCAGGTTGAAGAGAATTCCACTTTATAACAGTCTACAAGCGCTGCGCCTGCAGCGCGGCGTTGGTCTAGCGGTAGGATTTAGGCTTCCCAAGCCTGATGCGCGGGTTCGATTCCCGCACGCCGCACCAATCCATCATAGCTCGCAAACGCTATTAATCGAGCCGCAGGGGTTCGTTCTTGTGCAGAAGAACCTCCTCGACGGCGTGTCGGCCAGGTTGAAGGAGCTTGGCAAGGGCGGATACGCCAGGGTCTACCGGCACGACGGGCGGACGTATCCGAGCGGTCTCAACGCGCTCGTCGGCGCGGTGCTCGATGCGGCCGGCGTCGATTTCAAGACGGACGCGGCGGTGACGGCCGGTTCTTCCCTCAGGGCCGACTTTGTGGTAGGTGACCGGCTGATATTCATAGGGAGGGAGCCCTCGCTGCAGGAGAAGAAGATGCTCGCCATGGATGGAAAGAGGTCGCTCGTCCTGTCGGAGAGTTCCGAGAGGAGCGACGTCTTCGACCTCGGGGTCAGGGCTTCCAAGGATGGTGAGAGGAGCGGGAGGCGGCAGACGATATTCCTGGACGACCCTTCCTTCAACTTCGACTACGCCCACATACTGCCGAAGACCGAGAAGTGCTCCGTGATGCACGGACACACCTCGTCGGCTCTGGTCGAGCTCATCGGTGCTCCGAGAGATGGCATGGTCGTCGACTTCAACGACGCAAAGCCAGTCATCAAGGACGCCATCGCGGCGCTCGACCACAAGCTATTCATCAGCGAAAAGTACGTGACCCGCAGGGACAGGAGGTCCGTCAGCCTGTCCTTTGAGACGGTTCACGGGCCGTTCGAGCTCAGCGTCCCGAGGGGGACCACCGTGCTCCTCGAGGGGGAGGCCACGGTGGAGAACCTGGCGCAGGAGCTGCTCCGTAGGGTCGTTCCCAAGATGCCGCCCAACGTGGAGGCGGTCGGCGTCTACGTCTACGAGGGCTTGAACAAGGGGACGCACCTTCTGGCCCAGATACACTCGAAAGAGGCCGAACGAAGACGGACGCGATAGTCCTGCTCTCGGGCGGGATCGACTCTGCCGCCTGCCTCTACCTCGCGAGGCGAAGAGGCTACACGAACAGGGCCCTGACAGTCAGGTTTCACCGGATCGCGCAGGGCGAGCTGGTGGCTGCCAGAAGGATAGCCGCCGCGGCGGGCGTGGCCGACCACCGGTTCGTGTCCATGCCGCAGCTGATGGAGCTCTCGGACATGAAGTCGAGGAAGGGGTTCGGGGGGCTGCCGCCGACCTACATCCCTATGAAGAACGCAATCTACTACGGGCTGGCGGCAGCATACGCTGAGGAGACTGGTTCGTCGCGTATAGTGGCGGGTCACAACCGGGAGGACACTAGGGTCTTCGAGGACACCGGGGACGGGTTCTTTCTCCATCTCGAGAAGGCGCTCCTCGCCGGCTCCCAACGGCTGAGGAGGAACAGGATGAAGCTGTGGAGACCCTTGAGGGAGATGTCGAAGACCGAGGTGGTGTCGCTCGCAGAGAGGCTCGGCGTCCCTCTCGAGCTGACCTGGAGCTGCCATCTGGAGGGGACAGAGCACTGCTGGAGGTGCCAGGGGTGCGTGGCGAGACAGAAATCGTTCGCAGCGGCCGGGATTCTCGACCCACTCATGCCCCAGGATACCAAAAACGTATAAAACCTCTCTCGTCCGGCCAGATTCATGCGACGGGGAGCGAACGATGAGGAACAGGTCGCCAAGAGCCAGTTCATAGATGTCCTAGCCGACACCCAGGTTGAGCCAGCAGAGCTTGTCGTCGACGCCGGTGTGGGTGACCTCAAGTTACTCTATCACAACGGGAAGGTGGCGATGCCCGTGCTGCTCACCATCCAGACGTCCACAGGCATGCACAGGGGCGTCCATATGAGCAGACTGGTCCACGCAGCTTCACAGAAGCAGGCGCCGACCATCGAGGGCTGGCTGAAAGCGATCTGCGCCGAGGTCAACAGGACCCAGCCGGGAGCCCGGGTGTCGTGCGCGTTCGAGATACCGTACTCCGACCAGTTCATACCCGTCGTGGTGAGGACGAGCGAGAAGGGAGCGATAAGGTACCAGTTCACGGCGAAGGGGATGACAGCCTGTCCGTGCAGCAAGAAGATGATAGGGGTGGGGCACATGCAGCGCGCGGAGATAGTCATGGTGCTTGAGAAGGCCGCGCCGCTCGAATCGCTCGGCGCGACGGTCGTCGCCGACACGGAGATGCCGACGACCTTTGCGTCCCAGATCCTGGGCGACCTCGTCCGGGCAGGGATCGCCAGCTCCAGGGCCGGGCGTGACGGCGGCTACCGTCTCGTGCGCGCGCCGGACGACGTCAGCGTGCTCGAGGTGATCGAGGCCGCAGAGGGGACGCTCAGGGCCGACCGGTGCGCGATGGGAGAGGGTCCGTGCCGCTGGGAGGCGGTCTGCCCTCTGCACGAGACCTGGGCGCGGGCGACCACCGAGCTTCGGACGCTGCTGTCCGACACGACCCTCGCTGAGGTCGCTGCTCGCGACGCCGCGATCGAAGCGGGGACGTACGCCGTCCCTGCCGACTCGCACCGCTCGCACCCGGCATCGGTCACGATCTCTGACATGGTCCACGTCGAGATCGGTCACGCTGCCGTCCGCCGCAGCCTGGCACGGCGTGCAGGCGCACTTCGGGAGATCGTGGCGACAGCCGCCGAAGAGGCCAACGGCGGCGGGGTCACGCTCACCGCGTCGCGTCAGCGCGCCGGACACGTGGAGGCAGGGCTCACTCC
>CAZAMW010000047.1:0-9063 GCA_964486265.1 uncultured Nitrosopumilales archaeon
ACCGACCTCGCCCGCTGGACGAGGGTCGCTTCAAGGTTCTCGGACACCTCCGAGGCCATGACGATCGCGATGGTAGGAAAGTACGTCACGCTCATGGACAGCTACGTCAGCGTGAACCACGCCCTGCGCCACGCCGCTGCCGCCAACGGGGTCGGCGTCGACATACGATGGGTGGAGTCCGAAGACTTCGAGAAGGACCCGTCGAGGCTGAGGGGGTTAGATTCAGTGAACGGCATCGTGCTTCCACAGGGGTACGGCCAGCGCGGGACGGAAGGGAAGATTGCCGCCGCAAACTACGCGAGGCTGAACGGCATCCCGCTGCTCGGTCTCTGCTTCGGCTTCCAGCTCTCGATAGTGTCGTTCGCTAGGAACGTGCTGGGACTCCCAGACGCGAACTCGACGGAGATCAACCCCGACACGGCGAACCCGGTCATAGACCTCCTGCCCGAGCAAAGGGGCCTGGCCGAGCTCGGCGGCACGATGAGGCTCGGCGGTCACGATATAACGGTGGACAGGCCCAGCGAGGCATACGACGTCTATGGTGCGAGGACGATCCGCGGAAGGCACCGGCACAGGTTCGAGCTGAACCAGAACTACATGGAGAGGTTTGAGAAAGCCGGGATGAGATTCTCAGCGTTCAGCGACGGAGGCAGGAGGGCCGAGATACTAGAGATACCCGCGCACCCGTTCTACATGGGGACGCAGTTCCATCCGGAGTACGTGAGCAGACCCGAGGCACCTGAGCCGATCTTCGTCGCGTTCATGAGGGCTGCGACGAAGGATTCCCGAAGGGAGAGGCGACTCAAGGCGCAGGCTCAGCGCGCAACCGCGTAGGACCTGGCCAGGCGCAGCGCCAGCTCGGCGACCGCCGCCGGTCCGTCAGCGAACAGGTAGAGGCCCGGCTCTGTTCCCTGCCCTCCGGGGTCGATGACAGCATCAGGTCCCGGCGAGGTCCTGAGAGAGTCCTTCAGGCTCTCCAGAAGTCTCGTCCCTCCGTCGACCCGGAGTGTCCTCAGGCCCTCCCTGCGGATTATCTTCTCCAGCTTCGGTTCGAACCTCAGGTTGATGGCCGCGCGCTTTGACGCGTCGCTGGAGAGCACCGCGAGGAGGACGCTCGCCACGTGCGTGGAAGCCCCGTACTCCGGCTTCATGAACGAGCGGGGCATACCCCTGACCTTCACAATTCTCCCGGGGACCGCGACTACACCGTCAACCGAGGAAGCGCCCACGGGGGCGTAGGCTACGTTGACCGAGACCTCGGGCATGACCCTGACGAAACTGGAGGACCCTTCGAGCAGCTTCACCGCTGCAGCGACCTTCTCGATGGCATCCTCTCCTGCCTCCGCTTGCGGGCCGAACTTCAGCAAGCACATGTTGCAGTCCGCAAGGGAGGGATGCTCCCGCCGGTGGGCCGGACACAGCGCCCCACGGCCCAGCGCGTCGGACCACAGGGAGTAGAGAGTGCTGACTGCGTACACGGGGTTCTTCTTTAGGTCCTCCGCGAGCAACGAAGCGTAGAGCGAAGCCTGGTCGTTCGAGATGCCCAGGGGTCCGAGCAGCGCCTGCGACCTCCCCGTCGATTTCAGGTACAGGCTGACTGAGGCTTGAGTGACCCCCATCGCCGTCGCTATCTTCCCCTGAGACCAGCCCTCGGAGGCCAGGTTCTTAGCGACCATCTCCCTCATCGCGGGCAGGAACGACTCTACCATCATTTCGCAGGGTGGGTGCATGTCATAAGTCACTTGTGAAGTGACTTATAAGCCCGTGCCCCGGAGAGCGCCCGTTGACCTTCAGAGGGCCGAACAGAAGTCTGAAGCTCGCAGTCGCTGCCGTGTTCGCAGCCCTTATCGCTCTCGGGACGATCCTCTCCTTCCCGCTCCCGCCTCCCGTCTTCGAGCTAACCTGGGCGCCGGCGGTCTATCTGGCGCTGGCGGCGCTCTCTGACAGATGGACGGCGCTGAGCGCCACCGCTATAGGGTCGTTCATCGGGGAGTTCTACAACGTCAGCTTCAAGGCGGGCGGCTCCCCCATCTATCCCTTCGGGATGCTGTGGGCGAGGGCACCGGAGGCCCTCATCGTCGCGTGGGGTGCGAACAGAGGGGGCAAGTGGCTCGTCGCATCGATGGTAGCGGCCACGGTGTACGAGACTCTGGCGTTCTTCGTCTCCGACGGGCTGTTCTACACGTACGGCCTCTTCGGGTACGGCTCGCCGGTCAGTCTCTACACAGGCTTCCTGGCAGCGATAGGCGACTTTGCGACGATGGCAGACCTGGCCTTCATCCCCGTCGCACTGGTCATCGTCTATGCAGCGCGCCCCGCCTTCCGAAGACTGGGGTTCTTGACGAAGCCTTAAGAGACGAAGGGCGGCGCTTCGGGGCGATTCGTCCTGTCCAGTGTCGACGTCGCCGCAGCGCAGATCAAGCAGCTGAAGGACGAGGAGTGGAGGGCGCTGCGGGGCCTCGAAAAGGCGACGCTCGGCAGCAGGAGCACGAACTTCGACACCATCGTCAGGCTGAGCGGACAGCCTCGAGAGAGGGTTAGGTACGCCCTCGACGAGCTCGGTAAGAGACGGCTCGTCGGGATCCTGGGGGAGAACTACTTGCTCTACGTCTCAGCTATGGACCTGCTCGCCCTGAAGCACTACGCTGACCTCGACCATGCGATCTCTCTGGGCAAGCTTATCGCCAAGGGGAAGGAGTCGGACGTCTACGAGGTCCTCTCGGCTGATAGCGAGCTCTACGCCCTGAAACTCTTCAGACTGGGCAGGACAAGCTTCAGGGACGTGAGGAGGAAGCGGGCGCGCGGTCGCTCTGAGACCAACACGTGGGTCTCCAGCAACTACAATGCCGCGAGGCACGAGTTCGCCGCGCTGAAGAGGCTGGTCGGCGTGACCGAGAACATCCCGGTCGCGGTGGACAGGGACAGGCACACGCTCCTGCTCCAGGAGCTTCCCGGTGTGAGGTTGACGAACAGGCCGCCGGTGCAGGACCCGCGTCGCATGCTGAAGACGATACTGCGGACCGTGCGGGACGCCTACGTGGGGGCCGGGATGATCAACGGCGACCTGAGTGAATACAACATCCTGACGGACGGGGAGAGGGTGTGGCTCATCGACTGGCCTCAGTGGGTCCCTCCGACCCACCCCAACTCCAAGGAACTGCTGAAGCACGATGTGGAGACGGTACTAAAGTTCTTCGAGCGGGCCTACGGAGTCGAGATCGACCTCGAAGCGTCCATGCGCTTCGTCGAGGGCTCTGGCCGTGCGGCTTCTAGAAGAGGACGATCTTCTCTTCGAGAATCAGCTGCGTGACCTTCCTGATCTCCGCCAGCGACTCGTCCAGGACGGCCTGGACCTCGGGCTGGGTCTTAGAGAAGGAGCGCCCCTTCTCGAGTACGACCGCCGCGCTCGCAATCTGTGGCTGGTCGATTGGACTGCCGATTCTGCTCAGTATCCTGACGTAGGCTTCCCTCACACCCGGAACCTCTTTGGTAATCCGCTCGGCGGCGAGGATGGCCAAAGCGTTGAAGAGCTTTCCCGTGTGATTGACCGGGTTCTTGCCTGCGGTGGCCTCCATCGAGTACTGGCGCATCGGAGAGATCAGGCCGTTTACCCTGTTGCCCCTGCCCGTGTTTCCGTCGTCACCCTGCTCCGCCGACGTGCCGGTTACCGTGAGATAGTAACTCCCCCTCTTCGGGTCGTCTCCGCTGTTCAGCCTGAGGGAGGTCTCGTACCCGCTCTTGGCGAGAAGGTCCTCCACGCGGCTCCTGACGTCCCCGATGGCGCTCTC
The DNA here is from genome assembly GCA_964486265.1 of uncultured Nitrosopumilales archaeon. Classification (GTDB taxonomy): domain Archaea; phylum Thermoproteota; class Nitrososphaeria; order Nitrososphaerales; family Gagatemarchaeaceae; genus Gagatemarchaeum. Next base: position 3,789 of record CAZAMW010000047.1, read on the forward strand.
GTAGTGCGACGCGTTGGGACTCTTGCCGCTCACCATGGCGGCCGCCACAGTTATGCTGAGCTTTTTGCCCAGACGCATCCCCATCACCTTGACGTCCTCGCCGACCTCCGGGTATTTCTTCTTGAAGTTCTTCGAGTTCAGAAGCTGCTCTACGTCCATCACCGTCTGCTCGGTGGGTGACAGAGGGGCGAAGCCCACGCCGACCGAGGTGTCGTTCGCGACTGGCATGTCCTTCTTCCTCAGGAAGACCGAGATGAGGTCGGGTGAACCCTGCCTGATCATGGTCTCGAGCCTGACGTGCTTCTCAGGGTCGAGGAAGCGCATCGTCGCCCTGATGTAGTCAGAGATCGCCTTCTTGGAGATCTCCTCGACGGGCACCTTCACGTTCCTTCCCTTGAACGGGACCGCGTCGGTCGCCCTTCCCGCGACGAGGATGTATATCGGGTCGATTATCTTTCCGCCGCCAAAGACCGCGTTCGACTTGCCGCCCACCAGGAGTCCCTTGTCCACGTTGTGGTGGAGGATGGCATCGAAGTTATCGAGGTAGTACTCCGAGAGCGCTATAGAAACCGCCTAGCATGCACATTCTATGATGCTGTCCGGATGCCCTATCCCCTTCCTCTCTACTATCTCGACCTCGAGGTCGGACACAGAGTCAGCTAGCGGTTCCACGTGCAGGGTTCTTGGCATATCGTATCACGCTTAGAGAGACGCGTCGAGCTTGATGTACAGCACGTTGTTACCTCTTATCACTACCTTGCCGTAGTTGGCGGAGAGCTTGCCGTTCTCATACTCCTCCGCGTCTGTCAATATGACGTTCATGTAAGGATCAACGTTGGAGACCTTCCCTCTGTACTCGATCTCGTTCTTCAGCCTTATCGAGGCGGACTTGCTGATGGACTTTTGGAGAACACTCAACGGTTTCTTTGAAGGCTGCGGAGTTGAGTTCACTTCTGACTTTCGACTGCGCTTATGCTGAGAATAAAAAGCTATCCTCGAGGATTATGAAGCGAGAGCGAAAGGTAGTAACGGCAGGAATTCTGGGGAAGCGGAGACACGCCGGACCAACTAACACTTAACACGAAGCGATACTTGGCGCTGGTCGAATGGAGATGGCCCTGCCCGCTAGCCCCAGGAAGGAGCCGGCAATGACCCTCAGGAAGGCCCTGGAGGTCGACGCCGGTCGCACCATCTTCTCCTCGGGGTCGGGCGTCCTCGACGAGCTGCTCGGGGGCGGCTTCAAGACGGGAGAGGTGGTAGAGGTCTTCGGCGCCAGCAACACCGGGAAGACGCAGCTCGGCCTGCAGGTGGCGGTGGACTCCGCCTCCAGGGGGTTCTCCTGCGCGCTGGTCGACACGGAAGGCCAATTCCGGCCCGAAAGGCTCTCCTCCATCTGCGCCAGCAGGGGAGTCGAGGATGCCACGGTACTTTCCGCGGTCTATGTCATCCGGGCCGAGAATTCGAGGAGACAGCTCGACGCCGTCAAGAAGCTCCGGGAACGGGAGGAGCTGCGGAACTGCAAGCTGATACTGATCGACACGCTGACGAAGAACTTCACGCTGGAGTACTCGGGTAGTGCCATGACCGGCAAGAGGCAGACGGCGCTCGGCGCCTACCTCAACACGCTGGCGAGGGACGCATTCCTCCACGACCGGGCGGTCATAGCACTGAACAGGGTTGCGTCGGTAGGCCCAGCTGGGTACGAGAAAGAGGTCGGGATCGGGGGTGAGACTGTCAGGCGCTTCTCACAGAAGGAGCTCTATCTGCGCAGGAGCGGCACGTTCGTGATGGCGTCAAGGCCCGACCTGTCGGGGACCGAGGTGCGGTTGAGCATCACGGACCGGGGTCTCGAGTGAGGAATTATGCGGTTCAACATCGGGTTGTCGCGAATCCGACGAATCTCGCGGATTAAGCATTTAAACCAAGTATGACATGGCACTGTCGTTATGCTTTCTACGAGTCAACTCAGGGAGGAAGTGGAGGCCATAGTCGGGCTTGTCGCGGCGGGGAAGACCGAGGACGCCCGACAGAGGTTCAACCACCTGGTGCCGGACGTTTCCTCCGAGTATGGCAGGGGAGCGCTGCTGGCTCTCAACGGGATACTGAACGTCATAGAGAACAAGAGCACCGACAGGATGGCCGACACGCAAAAGATCCTGAGGGCGGCCGAGAGGATCCCAAAGTCCCACACGATGGACGACATGGACAGGGGTTATCTGCAGACGATCACAAAGTGGGCGAAGACGAAACCTGCGCCTAAAGATGCAGTGAGTTCACTCCCAGCGTAAACAGGAATATCCAGAAGAACAGGAACAGAAGGGCGAACGAGCCCAGCCCCGTCGTGTAGAGCTTCCTTTGTTCCTCTGGCTTCAGCTTCTTTCCCCAAAGCGCTTTCACGAGGTAGAACGTCGCCAGGTAGACTATCACCGCTAGCAGGATGCCGCTGACGTAATCACTACCGAAGAGGACGTCCGAGATGGCGCCGGAGACGACTCCGAACCCTACGCGCAGCCAGAATATCCGGTCGGCATAGTTGATGGTCATAGGATTTTATCAGACCCTCCCACGCCGCACCATCGAAATCTCACCACCCTGAACGGGCTAAATAAAACGTTGCATCCCACGATGCATAGTTATAACGCCACCCGGGTTGGACGCTCTGGCGGCCCTCATGTCCACTCCCGCGAAGGCAGCGCAGGTCTCAGGACTAGAGATGCGGGTGCTCGCGAGAGAGATATCGAAGCTCTCCGGGTCGTACGTCTCGAGCATCCATTCTCTCGGCGACAACCAGGTCTTCAGGATGAAGAACCGGGAGGGGGAGGCGGACCTCGTAATCTCACCCACATTCGGTGCCTGGATAACGGCAAGGCCTGCTCACGGCGTGACGAATGAGTTTACCACGTCACTGAGACAGGAACTCCTGAGGCTTCGCCTGGACAGCGTGACGCAGCTGGGTCTTGACCGGGTGCTCTTCTTCCGCTTCTCCGGGGGAGAAAGGGAGGTCCAGCTCGTCCTGGAGCTGATGCCACCGGGGAACATCGTACTGACACGGCCCGACGGAAGGGTGGTCTCGGCGCTGAGGGAGTTCAAGGGGCAGCATCGTACCGTGGCCGTGGGGAGGACGTACCTTCCCCCTCCGCAGAACAGGATTTCACTGGAGGACGTTGACGCGACCACGCTCGCCGACCTTCTTTCGAAGGAGAGGACAGCCGGGAAGGCGGTCGGCCGCGGCTTGTCGCTGCCGAGGAGGTACGTAGACGAGATCCTGTCAAAGGCCTCCGTCTCGCAGGAGGAACCGACGCCGCTGCCGGAGGGAAAGGTCGAAGAGATAGCGAAGGTGGTCGGACGGCTGCTCTCGAGCCTCGAGCACCCTGTGCCTTCGGCCGTCGAGAGCCCCGCCGGGCTCGAGCTGATGATAGTCGAACCAGCGCACGGGAAGCTGGTCGAGACAGCCGAGACCCTCAGTGAGCTGATGGACAAGTGGTTCGCGCACGCTCTCATCGAGGCGGGTAACCAGCCCGAGCCGGAGCAGCAGGAAAGGGAGGCCAAGGAGATGGAGGTAACGCTCAAGCGTCTGGACGACCAGATGGAGGGGCTGAGGAAGAAGGCCGCGTCGATGAGGCAGCTCGCGGCCGAGGTCGGAGGGTCGGGCTCTCCCGAGGACGCTGTCGGCGCGATCCAGAAGACAGCTGTTGACCCTGCGCTGAGGAAGAGGTTGGAGTCGCAGTCCTCCACGGCCGCCATGTCGTCGTCTCTCTTCGACGAAGCGAAGGCGGCCGAGGCTGAGGTGAGGCGCATCCAGCAGGCGGCCGAGACCCTCCAGTCGAGGCTCAAGAGGACAAAGAAGGTCGCGCCCAAGAGCACCGTCAGGCTGGTAGCTCGACAGCGGAAGGAGTGGTACGAGAAGTTCCGATGGTTCTTCACCTCAGAGGGCAAGCTCGCGGTCGGCGGGAGGGATGCACAGTCGAACACGATACTCGTGAAGAAGCACATGGAGGAGGGGGATGTGGCCTACCACGCCGACCTTTTCGGCTCGCCCTTCTTCATCCTGAAGGAGGGAGCGGCCCAGACCGCGGCGGAGATAAGACAGCTGGGCCAGGCCACCGCCTCGTTCAGCAGCGCCTGGAAGACGGGTCTGGGGGCAGCCGACGCCTACTGGGTCCTGCCCGACCAGGTGAGCGGGAGCGCGCCGAGTGGAGAGTACCTCGCGAGGGGGTCGTTCGCGATAAAGGGGAAGAAAAACTTCGTGACGAAGAACCCCGTCGAGCTGGCCGTCGGGATTGACGCTGGCGGGCGCGTCGCTTCCGGTCCGGAGGAGGCTATGATGGGGCGCTCTCAGGCATATCTCGTTCTTGCCCCAAGTCGCGAGTAGTCATCGGACACCGCCAAGAAGGTGTTCGCCGAGCTCAAGAAGCTCTACGGCGAGGGTGTTGGAACCAACTCCCTCGACGACGTGATGAGAGCGCTCCCGACGGGGGGAGGCAAGATAGTCCGGAGGAGGGACCTCCGTCCCTCAGAGAATAGAAGCCCCGCCTGACCTTTTAGCAAGATTATTAGAGCCGGCGGGTCTACCGCCCCGTACGTTTGGTGTTGCTTGCCGCAGCATATCCGGTAGTCTACGCGGTGTCGCTCGGAAGCGTCCTCGCGACAGTCCTCGCACTCGCCATCGGTGCTCGGAAGGAGATGATAGCCATTGGGGCAGGTCGGCTCCTGCTGCTTACGAAGGACGAGGCGAAGCGCCTCGTGACGGGCGACCCCGTATTCCTGATGCACCTCTCTATCGCCCTGGGAGTCGGTCTGTCGATCGTCATAGCGCTGCTGGACCCCCTGCTCGGCATCGTCCCTCTCCTCAGGCTCCTGCTCCTCCTGCTCTCGCTCCCGCTCATCGTCGGGTTGGGGGCCGCATTCGCGTGGAGGGTCCAGAGGCTTGCGCAGAGCAAGCGCGTCGAGAAGGACATCCTGCACTCGAGCGTCGAATTCTCACGAGCCTCCACGGCGATTCAGCTGGTCCTTATGTTTGCGATAGCGCTTACCGCCGCCGAGCTCGTCCTCGCCTGGTACTCCCAGCTCGCGATAGTGCACGCCGGGCTCAACGTGGTGAGGAACGCCCTGCTCGTCGTCTACTACGTCAGGCCGTCACTCAACCTGCTCGCGGGTTTCGACAGACCGCTCCCTTCAATGAGGACTCCATTCAAGCTGAGCGACATCGTGGAGGGAAGGGTCGACGCGTCAGAGGTCAAGGTGGGAGCGAACAAGCTGTCCGAGTTCGCTTCCT
>CAZAMW010000048.1:0-8950 GCA_964486265.1 uncultured Nitrosopumilales archaeon
CCGGAATATATCTTACGTCCGGCAAAGCGCTGAAAGAGGCCTGCTGTTCGGCTAGTTCGACATCGTCTGCTGGCTCTGTCTCCAGTTCGTCTGACTCCGGTGCGATCAGGGTCGTAGCGGCAGAGAACTTCTGGGGGAGCCTAGTGTCACAGCTGGGTGGAGACCGTGTCAACGTGACCAGCGTAGTCACTGACCCGAACACTGACCCCCATGAGTACGAGAGCGACCCTGCCAACGCGATCGCATTTACCGATGCCCAGTTCATAATCGTGAACGGGGCAGGTTACGATACCTGGGCGCTAGACATAATCGCGGCGGAGAATACCCCCAACCAGATGGTCCTGAACGTTCAGCAGCTGGTCAACCAGCCCGTCAATACGAATCCGCATTTTTGGTACAGCCCCTACTATGTGAACGACACAGTGGCCGCCATGTACAAGGACCTCGTCAAGATTGACCCCGCGGATACCGACTATTTCCACCAACAGTACGCCTCACTAAATGCCTCTCTCTGGCAATCGTACATGAGCCAGGAAGCCTACATCAAGGAGCACTACTCCGGCGCCCCGGTAGCCTCTACCGAGAGCATCTTCGCGTACATGGCAAACGCCACTGGCCTGAATGTCATCTCACCTCCGGCGTTCATGAACGCCGTCGCCGAGGGTAACGACCCTCCGGCCTCGAGCGTGGCACAGTTCGAGACCCTGCTCCAGGGAGGAAACTCCAGCGTGCGAGTGCTGGTCTACAACGAGCAGACGGTGACGCCCCTGACGCAGAACATAAAAGCGGAAGCCGTACGGTATCAGATACCGGTCGTCGGCGTGACCGAGACGATCCAGCCGCCAAACGCCACATTCCAAGCCTGGATGCAGGGCGAGCTGTACAGCCTGACGAACGCGCTGAACGCGCAAGCACTTGGCAGCTGACGGACAAGGAACAAATAGGCTCGAGCAGTCGTGATTCCCGTGGCGAACCTGATCACGGCCAGCGACCTGGCAGCAGGATATCGCGACAAGACTGTGTGGCGGGACGCCAACTTCTCATTCGGTAGGGGGGAGTTCATAGCGGTGATAGGCCCGAACGGCGCTGGGAAGACGACCCTCTTCAGGATCCTGTTGGGTCTGCAGCCCGCCCTCCGCGGCTCGATAGAGATGTTCGGCCAGCCGCCCAGACGCGGGAATCCAAGGATAGGTTACGTCCCTCAGCGACACATAGTGGACAGCGACACGAACGTCGAGTGCCTTGAGCTCGTGCGCCTCGGGCTGTCAGGCACCAAGTGGGGGCTCAACCCATTCTCCCACAAGGAGCGAGACGCTGCAATGGCCGCCCTGGAGAGCGTAGGCGCGACGGAGCTCTCCCATCGCCCCCTGGGTGTCCTCTCGGGCGGGGAGCTGCAGAGGGTGTTCCTGGCCGAGGCGCTCGTCAGCAACCCGGACATCCTTCTTCTCGACGAACCCCTCTCCAACCTAGACCTGAGGCGCGAAACTGACCTTCTGCACCTCATCAACGACGTGGTCCGTACCCGTGGGGTGACGGCACTGCTCATCGCGCACAACATCAACCCGCTCCTGCCGCACCTGGACAGGGTCGTGTATGTGGCGAACGGAAAAGTGGCGACGGGAAAGCCCAGCGAGATTCTGACGTCCGAGAGCCTGACGGCGCTCTACGGTGTCCAGGTCGAGGTTCTCCGAGACCCGCACGGCAACGTCGCCATCATAGGGGTCGAGGAGCATCACGGTGACATGACATGACCTTCTGCCCGACGGGTTTCAGTCCGAACATCGTAGCAGACCTGCAGAGTATCTTTTGCTATGAGTTCATGCGGAATGCGTTCGAGACGGGGACCGTAATAGCGATAATTGCGGGTGTAACGGGTTACTTCGTCGTCCTCCGGCGCTCCGCGTTCGTTGCCCACGCCTTTTCTGAGATCGGCTTCGCGGGAGCGTCAGGAGCGATACTGCTCGGTATCGCGCCCATAACCGGTCTTCTTATAGGGTCAATAGCGGGCGGGCTAACCATAGCCGCACTCGGACGACGCGCCACCAACCGCGACACGCAGATCGGCATCGTCCTCGCCTTCGCACTCGGCCTGGGCTTGCTCTTCATCAGTCTCTACAAGGCGTTCGCGACGGCGGCAATCTCCATCCTCTTCGGGGAGATACTCGGCATCAGCGTCGGTGAGGTACAGCTCACGCTCGTCGCAGGCGTGCTGGTGCTCGCCGCAATGGCGTTTCTGTATCGGCCACTGCTCTTCGCCTCGCTCGATGAAGACGTGGCGGAAGCCAAGGGGCTGCCGATGCTCTTCATCGGTACGGCCTTCATGCTCGTTGTCGCCGTGGCCGTCTCTTTCGCCGTCGAGGTCACCGGAGTCCTCCTCATCTTCTCGCTGATGGTAACACCGGCAGCGGCAGCGCAGTACCTCTCGAGGCGTCCGTGGCGGGCTATAGCTGTCTCAATAGGAATCGCCCTGACCGCGACCTGGGTCGGCCTTTTCGTCGCTTTCTACACGCCCTTTCCCGTCAGCTTCTTCATAACGGGAATAGCCTTCGGAATCTATCTGATAGTCCGGCTGGGCCGGGTCATAGGGCAGCGAAGGTTGCAAAAGCACCCGCGGCAGGGGCGCCCTTCCGACCAATGACTGGCGGACTCCCTCAGGGTGCGAGCGAGGCCCGTTCCAGGTCCATGCGCTGTCCCGTCTTCTCGTTGTAGACCATCCGAGGCGCAAATGACAGCAAGCAGTCGACGAGCGTCTCCACCGTCTTGAAGATGCCCGGGTTCCAGGGCGAGAGCATGCTTATCTTGAACTCGATCTTCCGACCGACCGAGACAAGTAGCAGCCTGCCACCAAAGAGCTCCCCTGGAGGGTCGTAGATGGCCTTAACCAGCCTGTCCCTCTGCATCTCGAATATCCTCCTGGCGACCATCTCGCTCGCCTTCTTCCCTGCCTCCTCCAGCCTGGTCGCGTCGCCACTGTTCCCAGGGGGAAAGAACGCCCAATAGTCGTCGTCGAACTCCGGTCGTGCCGAGCATACCAGCCTGTCGTTGGTTATCACGAGCGAGTATCCCGTGTTCTCCCTCCAACGGATGTCCGAACTCGACACCACCCCAATCAGGTTCTCGCGCCGGAGCAACCGCTGACCCTCTACCTGCCCATCTCCGCCTGGATGAGCTCAGAAAGCTTCTGGAAGTAGAGCCTGGTCGCCATCGGCATCTGGTCCAGATTGCGGTCTATCGCGTCGAGGACGTATCCGACCGCCCTCTTCGAGGCCTTGAACTCGAACTTCATCGGCAGTATCTCGTTCTGGATGACCTGGATGCTGTCCCTCAGGTTCTCGGGTGTGCGCGCCTTGGCATCGCTCTCCACCCTCCTGTACCATCCCGCCAGGACGTCGGGGTCGAGCCCGAGCTTGAGACGCTCGATCTCTTGCACGAGCCGCTGAATCATCCTGCTCTCTTCGTCTGGCATCAGCTACACCGCATCTGAAAGAGCTCGGTCTTCTCGTACTCGGCTTCCCACGAGTGGGTGCTGTTCCTTGCCCTTCTTAACGCTAGAAGGGTGTAGCCATCGGGACGCTCGGAGATAGCCAGCTGAAGTATCTCCTCGAGCGGGTTCCTGTCTTCATCGAAGTTCTTCACGATGTGCTGTCTGTACTTCTCTATCTCCTTCATGTGGTCCCTCAGACACAGATTCTTGCCCTGGAATCGGGAGGACGTGAGCCGCTTCACCTCCTCACCACAGACCTCGCACCGCACCTTCTCCATGCCACAGCTCATGCAGACCCTCCCCACGCCTATCACCTGCGGGAAGGTCCCCGGTGTGGCCTCCTCCTTGCCGCATATGGCGCACTTGGCTGGCTTCTTGGAGCTCAGATGCTGCATCGACTGGTCGGCGGGCGCGCTTGGCTTAAGACGATTTCGATTGAAGGCTGCGCTCAGATGTAGGGGGCAAGGTCGTCAACGCTCGCTACCACCGCGTTCGCCCTCGTCTCCCTCCTCCCGTCGAACACTCCTGTGAGGACTAGTATGGAGTCTATCCCGGCTCTCCTCGCTCCTTCGACGTCCGTATCCTCCTGGTCTCCGACCATGACAGTCTCCCCTCTCGTGCAGCCCGCCTTCGCCATGGCGGTCTCGAACATCAACGGGTGCGGCTTGCCCACGGCGAAGCCCTTCTTCTGCGCCCCCCACTCGACGGCCTTCAGGATCGGTCCCACGGCTATCGCGGGCCCTCTCTTGTACATGTACAGCCGCGCCGAATGGTTTGCGACGATGTGGGCCCCGGCGATCGCGTGCTGGACAGCCCTGTCGAGCTTCGCGTAGGTCAGCCTCCTGTCCAGCCCTATTGCGACGACGTCGGCCCTCCCGTTGTAGACTCTCTTCAGACCGGCTCTTTCGAGCTCGAGGCCGAAACCTCGCTCCCCCACAAGGAAGTATCTCGCCTTCCCGTACCTCGCCGCGATATATTCTGCGGTAACCCTCGCGCTCGTGAGGATCTCATCGTCCCTGATGTCGATGCCCTGGGACCTCAGACGGACCAGCACCGTTTCGACCGTATCGGTAGAATTGTTCGTCACAACCATTAACTTCTTGCCGGACGCCCTGATCTTCTCCAGGACTCTGGGCCCGCCGAGCCTGACCGGAGACTCCTTTCCCTTCAGAAGGACCCCGTCCAGGTCGAAGAGGAACAGCTTCTTCCCGGACATGTCCATCATTGTACGCGGCTCGTCGTATCTCGGCTAATATGTTTGTGCAGGCCCCGCACAAACTCTAAATATGCATCCGCGAAGCCGCATCAAGAAAATCATGCCGCAGTACGCCCGAATCAAGCTCACGAGCAGCAACCTGGAGCAGCTGGACAGGCTGGCCAGGGAGATCAAAGACATCACAGAGAAAACCGGCGTGAAGATGAAGGGACCCCAGCCTCTCCCTACGAAGAGGTTGAAGATAACCACGAGAAAGGCACCGACGGGCGAAGGCACGCACACCTTCGACCACTGGCAGCTTCGGATTCACCGCAGGATAATGGACATCGAACCAGACGACCGCACTATGAAGCAGATCACCAAGCTGCGCATCCCTGAGGACGTCAAGATAGAACTTACTCTCACGAGCTGAGCTTCTTCACCCAGTCCGCAGTCTTCCTCAATCCCGTCTCCAGGTCGATTTCGTAACTGTATCCGAGCAGGTTCTTGATTTTCTCGGTCGAAGGGTAGCTGACCTGAGGCTCTGACTCCGCCGCGCTTCTTGGTGGAAGCAGCTCTAGCTCGGAGGAGGAGCCCGTCAGCCTTCTCACTAGCTCCGCGAGCTCTCTGATTGTCACGACGCGTTCCCCGCCGAAATTGAACGCCTCCCCCACAGCCGAAGGCTTTTCGAGAAGGAGCTTCACCAGCTTACCGTAGTTGGAAGCGTGAGAAGGTGCAGTTGTGTCTCTGCCCGAATTGAAAAGCTTTACCGGCTGGTTCTCGATACACGACTTCACGAACCTAGGGACCGCCCTGTTGAGCGCATCGTACTCTCCGAAAAGAAGCCACGCCCGCGTGACCGTGACGGGCAGCCCCCTGGACTTGAAGTAGCCCATCGCGAACGCCTCCCCCGCGACCTTGGAGTAGTCGTACGGGATGCGCGGGTCGAACGGGGCCGCTTCTGTCACCGGGTTGTGCCTGGGAGCACCGTAGACGTTCGCCGAGCTTGCATACACGAACCTCCCCACGCCCTTCCGGGATGCCAGCTCGAGCAAGTTCAGCGTGCCGTAGCTGTTGACCTCGAACGCGGTGTGCGGGTCCTGGGCCGTTCTTCCGAGGTCGGCGATGCCGGCTAGATGGACGACGGATTCGAAATCCACCCTGGACAGGACGTCGAAAACGAATGACTTGTCGGTGACGCTGCCCCTGTTTGCCCCTCCGACCACGTCCGTCGGGACGGGTTCGTGGCCGTGACTCGAGAGATATTCTATGACGTGCTTCGCGACGAACCCCGAGGCGCCTGTGACGAGTACCCTCACGGGAAGACGGTTCCTCCCTAGTTATTTAAAACAAGACGGCAGGGCTACGCGAGCACTCTTCTGTACGACTCGGCGAAGGACGGGTCGATGACCCCTGAGACAAGCTTCTCGTCCCCCTGCAGGTCGAGAATCGGCATGGCGGTAGCATGATACGGAAGGTCTAGGGCGTCCAGCCTCTCGTCGTCCTCGACCTCGGCAACCTTCCTCAGCCCGCCCGGCCCGGATTCGAAATGGAAGACCTTCACTATCCTCCTCTCCCCGAAGCCACCACCCCGTCCGCCGGCCGCCGTCGACCCGTCCGGAAGCTGCAGGACGTAGATGTCATTCGGAGTGTCCGCGGCTCTCAGGTCGATGGGTTTCACCGCGACATAGACCCTTCTTCCCTTCGAAGAGACGAGCTCGATGAACTCAGACAAGCCGTCCATACCCATCCTCCAGGGGCGGCTCCGTTTAAGCCTTGGACCTGCCTATATCTGCAGGGCGGACCTGAGGTTCTTGTACCGGTTCCTGATCGTGACCTCGGTCACGCCGGCAGCCTGGGCGATGTCCCTCTGCGTCTTTTCCTCTCCGACCAGCGTACTGGCCACGTAGAGGGCGGATGCCGCAAGGCCCACCGGGTCCTTCCCCGCCGCGACGCCGGCCTGCCTGGCCTTTGCGATTATCTCCAGGGCTCTCCGTCTGGTCTTCTCCCCCGCCTCGACCTTGGATGCTATCTTCGAGACCGATTTCGCCGGGTCCGGGACGGGCATCCTGATGTCCATCTCGCGGATGAGGAGCCTGTACGACCTCGCGAGGTCCTTCCTGGCCACATTGGCGACCGATGACACGTCCTTCAGCGTCCTAGGTATCTCGCTGTCCCTGCAGGCGGCGTAAAGCGACGCCGCGATCATCTCCGTGATGGACCTGCCCCTGATCAGACCTCTCTCGAGTGCCTTCCTGTAGATGTATGCCGCTCTCTCTATTATCTCATCTGAAAGGGACAGCTTGTCTGAGAACGTCCTGAGCTGGACGAACGCCCTGCTGAGGTTCCTGTCGGAAGACTCATGGACCTGACTCCTCCTGTCCCACGTCCTCAGCCGGTCGACCGTGCTCCTCATGCTACCGGAGATCGGCCTGCCGGTGGAATCAGCATTCCTGCTCCCGATGACGGTCGAAAGGCCCATGTCGTGCGATGCAATCGAGGTGGGAAGTCCGGCCCTGCTCTCGTCCTTGCCTTCATCCTTCGACGAGGACCTCCATTCGGGACCAGTGTCCTCTATCCTCTCCTTGACCACGTATCCGCAGTTGCTGCACACCAGCTCCCCACTCTCAGAGTCCAAAACCATGGGACCCTTCCCGCACCTGGGGCACTTGTCGAGGGCGCGCTGCAGCCTAATCTGCCGGGCCACGTCTTTTTCAATCGACAACACTGAAAATCACATATGTAATAGTCTGATGGATATATTTATAGTTAGTAGTAGTATTGAACCTACTAAATCATGCTGACTTAGCTACGTAAAGTGCTGCTTACTGCCCCGGCCGGCTGTCGTGGTGGTTTTCGGGCTTTTTTGAGAGTTCCAGGGTGACATTCGCCAGAGACAGAGCTCCATACTTCAGAACATCCTCGTCTATCTTGAACTTCGAGCTGTGGTTAGGGCTGGCGCATCCCTTGGACGGGTTGTACGTGCCAAGATAGTAGAAAGTCCCGGGAGCCTTCTGCTGGAAACGCGAGAAATCTTCCGCCCCGAGCCGGATGTCTGCGGTCTTGGTCTTCATCCCGGGCATCTTCCTGAGCGTCCTCGCCACTCTCTCGGTGACCTTCTCGTCGTTGCTGACTACGGGATAGGTGTCCTTCTGGAAGTCGATAGAGCAAGAGCCACCATAGGCACGACAGGTGGACGTGATGGCCTGTTTGATGTCTCGAATCGCCTTCGAGCGCGTGTCCTTATCGAAGGACCGGATGGTACCCTCTAGCAGCACCTCGTCAGGGATGACGTTGCTCTTGGTGCCCCCGTGTACGCTGCAGACAGACACTACGAACGGCCGTATCGGGTTCACCATCCTACCGGATACTCCCTGGAGTGCGATGATGACTTGAGCGGCCATGTAGACGGGGTCGACCGTCCTGTGAGGTGACGACCCGTGCCCTCCTCGTCCGATGACGCGGATCTTGAAGGCGTCCGGCTTGGCCATGAACGGACCAGCGCGAATCCCGAAGACCCCGGATGGCATGTCGCTCGATATGTGCAGGCCGAAGACGTAGTCGACCTTCGGGTCTTCCATGACCCCGTCCTCGATCATGGGCTTCGCCCCGCCCCTTCCGCCCTGTTCTTCGGCGGGTTGGAAGATCAACTTCACGTCGCCACCGAGCCTGGCCTTTCCCTTGACGAGGAGAGCGGCTGCGCCGAGCAGCATCGCCACGTGAGAGTCGTGACCGCAGGCGTGCATGACCCCCTTTGTCTGCGACTTAAAGGGTACGTCCACGTCCTCCTGGATGGGCAGCGCGTCCATGTCTGCCCTGAGAGCGACGACTTTCCCCTTCTTCCCTGACCGAATGAGGCCCACTACACCCGTGCCACCGACACCCGTCTTCACTTCTATCCCGAGCGCTCGCAATTCTCGGGCGACCAGTCTAGCTGTCGCAACCTCGCAATGAGCCAGCTCGGGATTCTGGTGGATCGTTCTCCTGATTTCGATAATCCTCGGTTCGAGTTTCTTGACTTCCCGGGCGAGCTCTTGCAATAAGACTTTTCAGATGCACGCGCAATAAATCCGTTTTGATAAGGCGCTGGGGAGGTTCGAGGCAAGGATTTGCAGGTGGCGCCGGGGGTAGGATTCGAACCCACGAGACCCGGATGGGTCACAGGCTGTCTTTGGTGAAGACTCAAGGCCCGCGCATTAGACCACTCTGCTGTCAGGCACACGCGTACCCCGGCAGTCCCCGGCACCACTGCACTATCTCGGCCTCTTGAT
>CAZAMW010000049.1:0-8831 GCA_964486265.1 uncultured Nitrosopumilales archaeon
ATTCAGAAGCTAGGCGGTCTTAAGATAACACCGCCCGCATTCAAACCTTCATATCGAACGAAAATATTGATACTCCTCGCCCGTCGATTTGGTACAAATTTCATATTGCCGAGTGTACAGGCGCTCGAAGAGGCTGACCGGAGTGGATACGAAAAGCAAGAGGATCCAGAGTCCGCGAAACTCGCAATCGATGAACGGTCGCATTCGCGGCTTCTTCGGCAGATTACAGGTTCAACTGAAGGAGTCGAAGGAGGGATTCTGGCAAGATTCGAAGGCAGGCATCGGTCTATGGGCGGGAACGCCCTGCGCGCCGCGGTACTGGGCGCCAACGATGGCCTTGTCTCTAATCTCAGCCTCGTGATGGGCGTGGCGGGTGCTGCGTTGGCGGGCACCACTATTGTGCTGACCGGCCTCGCCGGCCTGATAGCCGGAGGGATTTCCATGGCCTTGGGCGAGTGGCTCTCGGTGAACAGCTCTCGCGAACTATATCAGCACCAGATCGCCATAGAGAAGACAGAGCTAGAATCGATGCCAGAGGAAGAGGCCGAGGAACTGGCACTCATCTATGAAGCGAAGGGCCTCGACGAAGGAACCGCAAAACACCTCTCGAGTCAGATGATTGCCAATCAAGTTAATGCCTTGGACACGCTTGCCCGCGAAGAGCTTGGAATTGATCCAGAGTCGCTGGGCGGGTCCGCTTGGCAGGCGGCAGCGACGTCCTTTTTGCTATTCACAACAGGCGCAATTGTACCCGTCATTCCTTTCATAGTTCTTTCAGGAACCGCCGCTCTTGTTATCAGCGTCCTCGCGAGTTCGGTAATGCTGTTCGCAATCGGTGCCGTGATCACGGTCTTCACGGGGCGGCCCATCTTGAGTACCGGGATCAGGCAGATAGTCTTCGGGCTTGCGGCCGCAACGGTCACTTTTGGGGTAGGTCATCTTTTCCGCGTGTTCTTCGGAGTCTGATAGCTCCATCCCGCTATCGCGCCCCAGTCTGGAAATCGCTGCAAAATCAAAAGTCTCCGTTGCAATTTGACTGAAGCTTACAGTTCTTGCAACAACTACTGGACCCGTGGGATCACCTGCCTGCGCGTGCGGCTCAAGATTCTGTTCCTAAGCTGGTGCAATCCGGCTCCGCTGACGGCAGATATCTTCAATACGGAGAGGTCTTTGAACAGGGGTTCCTCCTCGATCGCCCTCGCACGCTGATTCTCAATGATGTCAATTTTGTTGAGGACCAGTAGGACCTTGTTCGAGTCCACCTTCAGATGGCCGAGCGTGTCCAGACAAGTCCGTAGCTTTATGCGCATGGCTTCTTCGTCCTCGCTCACATCGAGAAGGAGGAGGATCAGGTCGGCATAGGTCAGCTCTTCCAGGGTCGACCTGAACGCCTCCACCATGTAGGTCGGCAGTCTTGAGATGAATCCTACGGTATCCGAGAGCATGACGCGCCTCGCCGTGTCGCCCAGGTTCACGGCCCGCGTCGTAGTTGTCAGCGTCGTGAAGAGACTGGGTGATTCCTCCTTTGACTCCGCAGAGAGGCGGTTGAAGAGGGTGGTCTTCCCGCTGCTCGTATAGCCCGCCAGCGAGACGAACGGGAGGTCGAGCTTTCTGCGCTCGACCCTCTGAACCTTCCTGTAGGACTGTGCCCTGATCAGCTTCTCCTTCACCGATGTCATCTGCCGCTTCAGAGCCATGAACTTCACGTTGACGGCGCTCTCACCCATTCCGGAGAAGCCGGTCCGCTCGCCATCGACCGAGTAGCGCACGGCATCCCTTGCGCGCGGCATCTCGTACTTGAGCTCCGCCAGCTGGACCTGCAGCTTCGCCTCGGTGGTGGTCGCCCTTCTCGCGAATATGTTCAGTATGAGCCTATCCCGATCGACCACTTCGACGTGGGTAACCTTCGAAAGGTTGTTCGCCTGAGACGACGTGAGCTCCTCATCGATGATCAATGTCTTCGAGTCGTTGTCGCTCACCACCTCCAAGAGCTCCGCCGCCTTGCCCACGCCGACGCCGTACTCCGACTTGACGACGACCTTCTGAGGCAGTAGTGTCTGCACCGAATATCCCGCTGCCTCCGCCAGCTCCGTTATCTCGCGCTGGGCGAAGCCGTCCCGATACGTTACTATGGTTGCCTTGTTCTCAGACGCCCGTCGTCGTTCGAACGGCGCCCTCGGTCCTCCGTTGGACTCGGTCGGCATGCTGAAGACATTCCCGGTCTCTTTGGTGGGCCGCTACATCCCGCCCATGCCGTCGGACGGCATGGGTGAGCCCTTCCTGTTGCTCTGTATCACGTCGTCGATTCTAAGGAGCATGCATGTGCACTCCGTCGCGGAGTCGATGATCTGCTCCTTGACCCTCGCCGGTTCGAACACGCCTTTCTCCCACATGTCGTGGACGCCCGTCCCGAGTACATCGACGCCGAACCATGTCTTGTCGTGCCCGTGCCTCTCTCGCAGCGCGACCTGGATATCGAGCTGGTCGAATCCTGCGTTCGACCCGAGCGCGAGCGGAATGGCCTCGAAGGCCTCTGCGTACTTCTCCACCGCCAGCTGCTGTCTTCCTTCCAGCGTTCTTGACCACTTGATCAGACGATGGTACAGCTCTGCCTCGACCGCACCCCCGCCTGCTACGATGGCGGGATTCTCCAGGACATCCTTGGTGACCATGATGGCGTCGTGCATCGACCGTTCGGCCTCATCCACGACCCTCTGGGTCCCACCCCGGACCAGGATGGTCACGGCCTTCGGGTTAGCGCACTTCTCGATGAAGGTCCACTTTCCGTCTTCTACTTTCCTCTCTTCCACCAGACCAGCCCTTCCCACGTCCTTCTCCGTCAGCTCGTCTATCCCTGAGACAACCCTGGCCCCCGTCGCCTTGGCCAGCCTCACCATATCGCTCTCCTTGACGCGCTTTATCGCCAGGACTCCGTCCCTCGAGAGATAGTGGGCGGCCATGTCGTCAATCCCCTTCTGACAGATGAGCACGTTGGCTCCTGCCTCCGATACCTTGTCCGCCATTGCCTTCAACATTCTCGTCTCCTCATCGAGGAATTTCTGAATCTGGGAGGGGTTGGTTATGTTCAGCTTCGAATCGAACTCGGTCTTTTCTATCTCGAACGGACCGCTGACCAGCGCTATCTTCGCACCGTCAACCCTTCTCGGCATGCCCGACTGGGCGACCTCCTTATCCAGGACGATGCCCATCACCAGCCCGGTTTCCCTGATCGAACTACCCACCTTCTTCTCCACCTTCAGGTTCTCCAGGTCGACCCTGAAGTTCCCATCGCCAAGGTCCTCAGCGACGTGAAGCAGACCGTCAACCACCACGCTAGCAAGTGCCACGCTGTCGTTCGAGATGATCTTGGAGGCCATGCTGGTCCGCGCCACCTTCGTTAGTATCGATCTGTCGGTGGGCGTCACGGCGACCGAAATCTTGTCCAGAATCGCCTTGGCCTGATGAGCCGCGCTCCTGTATCCGCTGACTATAACCATCGGGTGCAGCCCCCTGTCCATCAGCTGTTCGGCGCCTGCGAGCAGAGCGCCGGTGAGGACGACGGATGAGGTCGTACCGTCGCCTACCTCTCCATCGACCGTCTTCGCTACTTCGATCACTATCTTCGCTGCGGGGTGCTGGACGTCCATGTCCTTGAGCATGGTCGCGCCGTCGTTCGTTATCGTGATGTCTCCCATGGAGTCGACGAGCATCTTGTCCATGCCCCTCGGCCCTAGAGAGGTCTTCACCATCTCCCCTATCAGTTTGGCAGCGGAGATGTTGTTACTCTGAGCCCGCCTGCTCCGGCTGATCGACTGTCCCTGAGAAATGACAAGGACCTGCTGACCGCCCGATGTGGTGACGTACGATGCTTGGGTCATTCCAGTCACCGGGTTCTCAGGGCCGCGAGCTCAACGCTGCCGAAGCGGCCCAGGTGCGCGACTGTATTGATGATCGATATCGGAGACAGAAGAGGATTCACATATGTTCACTGAATGTAACATATATTACTGCCTATATACGTCTATCTACAAGAAACGGTTAAGTATTACAGGGAGGTTTCCTGTACCAGTTCAAGATGCCCCGTAATGCACAGTCCATACCGGCGATAGTCGCGTCTATAATCACCAGAGACCTCGCCCTCTACGAATGCTTCAGGCGAAAGGTCGTCAATTACCACGCCGTAGCTGCCAGCATCAAGCCGGAGGTAGAAAGGATGGCCGGCAAGCAGACAACGATAAACACCATAGTCGTAGCTATCACGAGATTCTCCGACCCGAGGGCCCACCC
Source organism: uncultured Nitrosopumilales archaeon (assembly GCA_964486265.1). GTDB lineage: Archaea > Thermoproteota > Nitrososphaeria > Nitrososphaerales > Gagatemarchaeaceae > Gagatemarchaeum. The sequence continues at coordinate 4,288 of CAZAMW010000049.1, forward strand.
CAGCGGGAACAAGTCGACGGAGACGCTCAGAGGCGCTCGCATAGCGCTGGCGAGCGACGTGATAAATGTCACGGTCAGGGCCGGTAAATCAGAATTATATGAAATCGCGAAGCGAATAGGCGCACTGTCCGCCAACCTGAGTGGCTCGACAAGGATGTTCCAACTCTCGAACTCCATCGAGCTGATCGCTGACGAGAACGAATACGATTCGCTGATCAAGTCGTCACTAAAGACCTTCGAGATCCGGAGAGAGAGGACGGAACTTTCCCGGCTCGACATCCATCTCTCCCCGTCGGTAGAGCCTCCCCCGGAGTTCGGCCTCCTGCTCGCCGAGCTTCTCTACAGGCACGGGATCAACATACAACAGAGCTACATCGGAAAGGAAACGGTACTGGTTCTCAGCAGGGCGGACGGTCCGAGGGCGTACGAAATCCTCCAGGACGAGATTGACGCAAGCAGGGTGGCGTCCTCCGAAGACGGGACCAGACCCAAGGTCTCAGCGAAGTAGCAGATGCGGGGGCCTGAACTTGAGAATAATTCCGACGCAGAGCCTGCGCAACCCCGAAGAAATCTCCAAGTTCCTGCGCACGGAGATAGACGAGCTCCGAAGCTCGGGGGAGAAGGTCTCAGAGGTGACCATAGGCGTAGAGGTGACGGGTACGGGAGCACCGATGGTGGTGGAGCGCGTCGTCACTCTAAGGATGGACCGGGACGGCGGTCGCGTGGTCACGGTGGAAGGTCTGGTAAACAACCCTGTGCGGATGCCAATCAAGAAGAACTCCGTGGGGCCGTCCCAGTTCCTCACCGACGAGATAGATGGGACGTTCGATCCTGTGTCATTCTGAGGGTGATCCGGTCGTCATGGCAGAGAGCGATGACTCAATATACGAGCCAACATCGCGAGAGAACCGTAGATTGAGCATGGACAGCGCAAAAGGCGGAGGAAACGCCGAGACGGAAAGGATCTTCGCCGAATTTAACAAGGCATGGATGACATACTGGGACGCTTACGTCGGACTGCAGAACCAGTTGTATGAGAGCATAAAGGCGGCGCGGGACGTGTCATGGCTCGCCGGAACAGATACGCAGAAGATCAGCGAGATAAATCAGGCACAGAGAGAGCTCTTCGCAAGTATGCCCCGCAGAATGGACTACATGCCCCTAGGAGAGATCAGCCGGGACCTCGACAGCGCCGTCAGTAAGCTCGAGGCGCTTCAGAGCGCGCTCGTCGCAGGCAAGGAGATGTGCAGGAGACTCGAGGAAGCGACCTCGATACTACAGCAGAGGACCAAGTCAACTCAGGAAGCCTTGGCGAGCACAGGGCGCTGAGAAAAATCACCGGGCCGACCCGGGACTTCGTAACCTCCCCAGAAACAGCGACGGAATGAGCAAATATAGCACATTCTTCAATCTGGGATGCCCGCTGACTCTAAATAGCCACTGACGGAGACGCGGCGTTCTCTTGTCACGAGCGACGCGCCTGCTGGGAAGCGTACTCTGCGTTGTGGGAGGCTACATCATCGGCTTCGGGTCGGATTCGCAAGCCTATATCAGGGCAGCCTTCAGGTTGGTCGAGGGGCTCATCACCGCGCTACCCCTCCCCACCAGCGTCGAGTCGGAGTTCTCTTCCTTCGGGTGGTTCCTGATAATCGGTGCGATACTCTTCGCCGCCGGCGCGGGGATTGTCGTCATCGATGGGACCGTCTCTGAGCAGACGGGCGGAAGACCCGTTAGGCCAGCGGCAGCTCGTGACGCGAACTCGTGCAGGTTCTGCGGTGCTCCGATGAATGGGAGCAAGACGTACTGTCCGAACTGTGGCAAGTCGCAGAGCTAGGCAGGGCTGCGACAGAGCGTAGCGGCCGAGACGCCCGCCTGGTCGATGGTGTGCTGGGTACTGGTGCGTCTCAGCGTAGCGAGCGAGAACAGGACGATTGAGCCGACCACGAACGGGATGAGCAGCAGCACGCCAAGGGCGACGGCCTCGGTGGTCGCAGAGATCCGGTAGCTCAGCCTCAGGTTCCGGCCCTCAGGTATGACGTAGATCCTGACCTCGCTGAAGAAGTCCCTGTAGATTAGGTCGACGTTCTTCTCTAGTGGCACTCTGGGAACGAGCCCCCTCCGCTTCAGCTCCTTCTCAAGTTCTGAAAGGAACGCAACTTTCCTGTCTCCGATGCCCTCGAATATCGTCTCGCTTATGGCGGTAGTGATTCCCCTGCTCAGGTCTCTGGAGAAGATCACCCCGAGCAGGACTATGACGGCAAGGGCTATCCCGGTTGCGACCCCGAAGAGCAGCCAAAGCGAGACGACCGACCCGATGGCTAGACCGAGCACGTTCTGACCACGCCCTGCGGTGCTCGGAGCTAAGGGATTAGCTTTGCCTGTAGGTCACGCTCGAGCAAAATCGTTAAAGGACGAAGCTGGGGAAGCTCTTCCGGAGACGCCTTGACCGACCTCGTTGCAAAGAACGGCGACACAATCTCGGTGCACTACGTCGGGAAGTTCCCTGGAGGTAAGGTCTTCGACACGAGCATGAAATCGGAGGCGATAAACGCGGGACTGTTCAGCCCCGCGCGCGACTACAAGCCCCTGCAGGTCGTCCTGGGCGCGCATCAGGTCATACAGGGCTTCGAAGAGGCGCTGGTCGGGATGAAGGTCAACGAGACGAAGGAGGTAACCATTCCGCCGGAGAAAGGCTACGGCAAGGTGGGACGTCACCCCATGGTCGGGAAGACCCTTCAGTTCAAGTTGCTCGTGACGAACATCAAGAGGCCTTGATTCCGCGCCGCCCTCTGCGCGACGACGTCAGGTCAGGCTCTTCCTGATTCCTTCGAAGTCTGGAGCCACGCTCGGGGCGCTTGCAATCCAGGAGTAGAGCACCTTCCCTGCGTCGTCCACCGTGAAGACGGCCCTGTTCGAGACGTCGTACCCCTTGACGTCGCCGAGGTTGTGCCATATCAGGTCATACTCCTGCGTCACCTTGCGGTTGAAGTCGCACAAAAGCGGGAACTTGAAGCCGTACTTCTCGGCGAAGGCTTTCTGCGCGAAGGGAGGGTCGACAGAGATGCCCACCAGAATCGCGTTCATCTTCTCCAGGTCACCCCACGTGTCCCGGAACGTGCAGAACTCTGCTGTGCAGACGCTCGTAAAGGCGCCCGGATAGAATGCCAGTATCGTCCTCTTCCCCTTCACGAGGAACTCTGAAAGCTTGCGTTCCTTCTTGTCAGCGTCGTACAGGGTGAAGACAGGAGCGGCCGCGCCAACTTGTAGCATGCTAGAACGCGGGCCTGATTTTACAGTTTAAACTTTGTGCTGTCGACTATGCGCCCTTGAGCGCGCTGGCCAGAGGCTCTATGAATTTCCAATCCTCTGTGCTGAATGTCTGGAAGTAAATCTTCTCGACACCGCGTTCCCTCAATCCATTGACCTGCTCCGCGAAATCAGCCTGTGTCCCGACGACCCACCCTTTCTTCGAGAGCTCACGCGAGAATACCTCTTCGTCCTTGTTCACTCCCTGCTTCCGCATGACCGAGCGGACCCTAGTGCGGAGGCTTCTCTTGTCGTCGGCCACGATGAAAGGTCCCATCATGGAGACATCGATCTTCCTGTCGCTACCGGCTATCATTTTTGCGAAACGCTCGAACTCGAAACCCTCTTTGGGCACGAAGTTCCACTCGTCCGCGTACTTCATGGTCTCCCTGATGATCGACGGCTCCCTACCTCCAATTATCATATGGATCTTCTGCTCCGGCTTGGGCAGCTCGTCTAGGTGGGCCGAGAAATATTTTCCCTTGAAGTCGACCTTCCCGGTCTGCGTCACAGGTCGGATTATCTGCAGTGCCTCGTGGAACTGCTGCTTCCTGACCTTCATGGACGGGAACTCTATGCCATGCGCGATGTACTCGTCCTCATACCAGCCCGCCCCTACTCCCAGCTGGAGTCTCCCTGGGGAGATCGAGTCCACGGTGCGCGCCATCCTGGCGAGGACCGCGGGGTTCCTGAACCCTATCGGCGAGACCATCGACCCGTACTTGATCCTCTTGGTCCGGGCGGCTATCGCCCCGAGGCTTACCCAGCATTCGGGAGAGTCAAGGTTCTTGGGGTTGATGATCGGAAGGAGATGGTCTGAACGGAAGATGTACCCGTATCCTTCCTTCTCAACTCTGCCGGCGACCTCGAGAATCTCGTTGACGTGCACTCCCTCTTGAGGTTCAAGCATGATTCCGCAGTCTTTGATGAAGGCCAACAGTCGACACAGTTCAGCCCCGGGTTATAATCTAGCATGAGGGCGCGTTCAAGGTTGGCAGCCACGAACAAAAGTCATATATACAACTCGAAGTTGTATAGCTGATGGGAATTATCAATGTCAAACAGCCCGCAATACATTATTCTAAAGGAAGGTACTGCGGAATCTAAGGGAAGAGAGGCGCAGAGAAACAACATCCAGGCTGCGAAGCTCATCTCCGAGATAGTGAGAAGCTCTCTCGGGCCCCGCGGCATGGACAAGATGCTCGTCGACTCGCTCGGTGACGTGACTATCACCAACG
>CAZAMW010000050.1:0-8794 GCA_964486265.1 uncultured Nitrosopumilales archaeon
CGTCGTACCCGCGCTGAAGGAGTTCCCGTACGTCAACTCGAGCCTCGACGAGGAGTCCAGCGAGATCGTGCTGAAGAAGGACTACAACCTGGGCGTCGCGGCAGACACGGAACAGGGGCTCTTGGTGCCGGTGGTCAAGTCAGCAGACCGGAAGGACATATTCGAGCTCTCGTCGGAGATAGAGAGGCTCGCGGGCAAGGCGAGGTCGGGCGAGCTCAGCCTCGAAGACGTACACGGCTCCACGTTCACGATAACGAACCTCGGTTCCGTCGGCGGCCTCTTCGCGACCCCGATAGTCAACTACCCTGAGGTGGCGATACTCGGCATCCACAAGATAGAGAAGCGTCCGGTCATCAGGGACGGGAAGGTGGAGGCCAGGGACATGATGTATCTGTCCCTGAGCTTCGACCACAGAGTCGTGGACGGGGCGTATGCAGCCAGGTTTCTGAACAGGGTCATCGAGACGGTCGAAGACCCGAAGAGACTTCTCTCCGAGATACTGTAGGCTCAGGCCTCGACGAGGGTCTCGGTGCTCCTCACTCCCGCCATGGAGTTTATCTCACCGGTGAGCCTCCGAATCTCCGGGTACGCGTCCGCGCTGGCGAAGGCGACCATGTCGTATCGCCCGTACGCGATGAAGGCCTTAGACACTCCAACCAGGGACCTTACCTTCTTCAGGACAGCCTCCGTCTGCAGAGGGACGGTCTTGAGCAGGATGCACGCGTTCAGCGTCATCTGTTCTATCCCTCCACTTCAGGCAGGGTCTCGGTGAAGACCACGCCCGACAGCCTGTTCGCCTTCAGGATGGCATGGGCGAGCGTCTTGCTGCTGGAAGCCTCCATGTCAGCCACGATGTCGTACCTCCCCAGCACAGAGAATGCTTTCTTGACCTCCGGTATCTGCTTCAGGTTCTTCGCGACGGCGTCGAACTTGCCGCGTTCTGCGCGAATGAGCACGCAAGCGGATATCATGCCGGCTGAGAGTCCTCCGTATCTATTAAGTCATTCCGGGCGGTTCAGGTTATCTGCTCGCCGGGCCACATTATTCCCCTGAGCTTCTTCCCGACCTTCTCGATCTGATGCGAGTCGAGCTCCGACATGTACTTCCCGAAGGCCTTCTCGCCCTCCTTCTCATAGGCGTTCACCCACTCCTTCGCGAAGGTGCCGTCCTGAATCTCCTTCAGGACCTTCTTCATCTCCTTCTTCGTGTGCTCGTCGATGGCGCGCCTGCCCCTCGTCAGGCCTCCGTATCTCGCTGTCTCGCTGACCCTCCTGTACATGCCGGCTATGCCGTACCGCTGGATCAGGTCCACGATGAGCTTGAGCTCGTGCAGGCACTCGAAGTAGGCGCCCTCGGGGCTGTACCCCGCCTCCACCAGGACCTCGAACGCGTTCTTGATCATCATCTCCGAGCCCCCGCAGAGGTCCACCTGCTCGCCGAACCAGTCCGTCTCGACCTCCTCCCTGAACGTGGTCTCTAGAATCCCCGCCCTGGAGCACCCGGTGCCCTTGGCCATCCCGAGGATCCGGTCCCAGGCCTTCCCGGAGTAGTCCTTCTCGACGGCGACGAGCGCGGGAGTGCCGAAGTTCTGCAGGTACAGCTCGCGGACTCTCTGGCCAGGTGCCTTCGGGGCCAGCATTATAACGTCGGTCGTCTTCGACGGGACTATCCACTTCCAGTGGATCGCCGCGCCGTGTGAGAACGAGATTGCTGCGCCCTTCTGCAGGTTCGGCGCGATCTCCTTCTTGTACACGCTCGCCTGCTGCATGTCGGGCACCAGTATGTGGACGATGTCGGCCTCGTTCACCGCGTCGGCCACAGGCATGACCTTGTGGCCCTCCTTCTTGGCTTTGCTCCAGCTCTTCCCTCCCTCCCTGAGACCGACCACGACCTTGAGGCCGGAATCCCTCATGTTGCTCGATTGAGCAGCGCCCTGTATCCCGTATCCCAGGACGGCGATTGTCTGTCCCTTCAGCGGAGCGAGGCTGAGCTGGTCATCATGCCACATTCTTACCATAACTGGTTCGAGCCGCCGTTCGACCGTCCCGCCGATATAAGCTTAGGCCGCTCGGCCTGCAGTTGGCTTATAAAGACGCGAATCCCGGAACCGGCCTAGATTCGAATGTCCGGAACCGTGCAGAACCGACTGACAGCGGGGATCGAAAGGGCGCCGCAGCGCGCGATGCTCAGGGCGATAGGTCTCACCGACGATGACCTGGAACGTCCGATAATCGGGATTGCAAACACGTGGGTGGAGGCCCAGCCCTGCAACTACCATCTTCGCGAGGTCGCCCAGAGGGTGAAGCAGGGAGTCAGGGATGCTGGCGGTACCCCGCTGGAGTTCAACACGGTGGCCGTGAACGACGCCATGGCGATGGGCCACGAAGGGATGAAGGCTTCTCTGATCAGCAGGGAGGTCATCGCCGACTCGATGGAGCTGGGAGCCGTCGGTTATCAGTTCGATGCGCTCGTGACGATAGGTGGGTGCGACAAGACTCAGCCGGCCTCCGTGATGGCCATGGCGCGCACCAACCTGCCTAGCATCTACCTCTACGGCGGGAGCATACCGCCCGGGGAATGGAACGGCAAGCAGGTGACGATCCAGGATGTCTTCGAGGCGGCCGGTGCCGTGTCTAGGGGGACCATGACGGTCCAGCAGCTGCACGAGCTCGAGTGCGTCGCGTGCCCGACGTACGGCGCCTGCGGAGGGATGTTCACAGCGAACACGATGTCCTCGGCCATCGAGGCGCTTGGCCTGACCGTGCCGAACTGCGCGGCTCCAGTCGCGCCGAGCGAGCTCAGGATGCAGCTCGCATATGACACGGGAAGGGCGGTGATGAAGGTGCTCCACTCGAACACGAGGCCGAGGGACATCATGACCAGGCAGGCCTTCGAGAACGCTATCTCGGTCGTGGCCGCGATGGGCGGTTCGACCAACGCCGTCCTGCACATGCTGGCTTTTGCGTACGAGGCGGGGGTCAAGCTCGACCTCGATGACATAGAGAGGATCGGCGCGCGGGTCCCCGAGCTCGCGGACCTCAAACCGGCGGGCAAGTACGTGATGGCCGACGTGGCCAGGATAGGCGGCGTGCCCGTGGTGCTGAAGCTGCTGCAGGATGCCGGAATCCTCCACCGAGACGCAAGGACGGTCACGGGCGAGACTATCGGAGACCGCCTCGAGGGCGTCAGCTATCCCGCTGGACAGGATGTCGTCCACAACCTGAGCAACCCTGTGAGAACGACCGGCGGGTTCGCGATCCTGCGCGGCAACCTGGCGCCGGAAGGAGCCGTCCTGAAGACGACTGGGGCGTCGCGGTCGGAACACAGGGGACCGGCGAGGGTCTTCGACAAGGAGGAGGACGCCTACCACGCGATAATCGCCAAGAAGATAGTTCCCGGCGACGTGGTCATCGTCAGGTACGAGGGACCGAAGGGAGGGCCCGGGATGCGCGAGATGCTGGCGGTCACCGCTGCGATAGTGGGACAGGGGATGAATGACTCGGTGGCTCTCATCACCGATGGAAGGTTCTCTGGCGCCTCGCACGGGTTCATGATAGGGCACACTTCGCCAGAGGCGATGGTTGGGGGGCCGCTGGCTCTCGTCAAGGAGGGCGACACCATCCACATCGACATCAACAGGAGGACGATGACGCTCGAGATATCGAACGATGAGATGGAGGCGAGAAGGAAGAACTGGAGGGCCCCTCCGCCCAATTACACACGCGGTGTGTTCGCCAAGTACGCCAAGCTCGTCAGTTCGGCGTCCAGGGGGGCGGTCTGCACAGTGGACGGCACCTGAGTGGACCGTCAACGTTATGTGTAGGCGCGGAACGCACGGTTCGAGCGTTTCCTAGGTGACCGAAGCCAGCGTTTTCGAACTTTTCTCTCCGCCTCTCACGAAGGCGCTGATTGAGAAGGGCTTCGTCTCGCCCACAGACCCCCAGATGAAGCTCTCTCCGATAGTCATGAGCGGAAAGAACGCTCTCCTGATGGCTCCCACCGGGACGGGCAAGACGGAGGCGGCCTTTCTTCCAATACTCGACAGCATGATCAGGAACGAGCTGGCGAGGACGAGGGGGATCAAGCTACTCTACATCACGCCGCTGAAGGCGCTGAACCGGGACATGCTGGAGAGAATGAAGTGGTGGTGCAAGAGGTTCGACGTCAGGCTGGGCGTACGGCACGGCGACACCACAAACCAGGAAAGAGCGGGACAGAGCATGGCACCCCCCGACATCATGATAACGACGCCAGAGACTCTCCAGGCCATGCTCACTGGAAGGAGGATAAGGGAGAGCCTCACCACGCTCCGTTGGGTCGTGATAGACGAGGTCCACGAGCTCGCGGAGGACAAGCGAGGCAGCCAGCTCTCTCTCGCCCTCGAGCGACTCAAGAGGATGGTCGGCAGGAACTTCCAGATAATCGGGCTCTCGGCGACGGTCGGCTCTCCAGAGACGATAGCCAAGTTCCTCGCCGGTCACGGGGCGGACTGCGAGGTCGTCAGGGTGCCTGTGGAGAAGAGCCTAGAGCTGCAGGTCACGCGTCCCGAGGCGACCGAGGACGACAAGGTGTTCGCCGAGACGATCTTCACGTTCCCCGAGGTCGCAGCGAGGCTGCGGCTGATTCGCGACACCGTCGAGAAGTACAGGTCGGTGCTGATATTCACCAACACCCGGAGCGAGGCGGAGGCGCTGGCGAACAGGTTCAGGGTCTGGGACTCGAAGCTGCCGATCGGGATCCACCACAGCTCGCTCTCGAGAGCCACCAGGGAGGCGGTGGAGAGGAATCTGAGGGAGGGCAAGCTCTCAGGGGTGATCGCAACGAGCAGTCTCGAGCTGGGCATCGACATCGGGTTCCTCGACTACGTCATACAGTACAACTCGCCAAGACAGGTCTCGAGGCTCATCCAGAGGGTCGGCCGGAGCGGTCACAGGATAGGGCAGACTTCGAAGGGCCTCATAATAACGCAGGACTCCGACGACACGCTGGAGGCGATGGTCCTGTGCAGGAGGTCGGTGCAGGGCCAGCTCGAGCCGCTGGTCCCCTTCAAGAACGCCAGCGACGCGGCGATCCACCAGATAGCCGGACTGCTCGTCGAGACCAACTCGTGGAAGCTTGAGGACGTGTACAAGCTCATGAGGAACGCCTATCCCTACTCCACCATGAGCATCGAGAGGCTGAAGACCCTGCTCGGGTACATGCGAGACAGGTATCCGAAGCTTCTCCAGTTCACGGAGAGCGACAACATAGTGAAGCGCGCGAGGGACTTCAAGCCGCTCTTCGACTACTACTTCGAGAACCTGTCTATGATTCCCGACGAGAAGCAGTACATCGTAATCGGCGAGGCGGACAGGCCGGTCGGTGTGCTCGACGAGGCCTTCGTCTCCGAGTACGGCCAGGTCGGGGTCAAGTTCGTCGAGGCGGGGCGCTGCTGGAAGATACTCGAGATATACGAGAACAGGGTGTACGTGGCCCCCGAAGAAGACCCGACCGGCGCAGTCCCGAGCTGGGTGGGTGACGAGATACCCGTCCCCCTCGACGTCGCCGTGGAGGTGGGGCAGATCCGCCGCGAGTACGCCGAGAGCGTGGAGAAGGACCTGTCGGGGAAGTACGTGGAAGACCTGTGCCGGAGATATCCGATCGACGCCCACGCCGCGACCGAGTCACTGAGGGAGGTCCTGGAGCAGCACTCGCAGAAGCTGCCGATCCCGTCGGACAAGCTGATCACGGTCGAGAGATGGGACAAGTACGTGATCGTCCAGTCATCGTTCGGGCACAAGGTCAACAGGGTCCTGGCCCGTGTTATCGCACACCTCCTCTCGGAGCGGCTCGGACAGTCTGTGGCGGTGCACCAGGACCCGTACAGGATCATCCTCGAAGTCGAGGCATCCACGGCGCTGGTGAAGACAACGCTCGAGGGCCTGGTGGACAAGGACGTCGGCGAGCTGGCGCGGACCGCCGTGGAGCGGTCGGGGATATTCAAGCGGAGGTTAATCCACGTCGGCAAGAAATGCGGAGCCATAGCGAAGACCGCGGACTACGCTAGCATCTCCATCTCTGGGCTCATGGAGGCGCTGAGGGGCACTCCGGTCTACGAAGAGGCGATAAGCGTCATATTTCACGACGACTTCGACGTCGAGGCCACACGCGGCGTCCTTGCAAAGGTGAAGCATGGAGAGGTCCGCGTCGAGATGATTGAAGCCGAGGGGATCAGCCCCCTCGCGAGGATAGGCGTGGAGGAGGTCAGCAGGAGGGGAGAGATCGTATCCCCGGAGAGGCTCAGGGCGATCATCAGGCAGTCCACTGGAGCGCGCGTCGCGGACAGCTTCCTAGTTACCTGTTGCATCAACTGCTGGGACTACATCGAGCTCAAGCGGGTCGGCAATATCGTGCCGGGAAAGTGCCCGCGTTGCGGGAGCGAGCTCGTGGGCTACTCCACAGAGTCTTACGAGACCATCTTCAGTCTCGCGCTCAAGGCGAGGAGCCGGTCGGAGCTTCGCGGGAAGAACGCCAAGCTCATCGAGACGTTGAGAAGGAGCTCACAGCTCGTGAAGGAGTTCGGGACGGACGCCCTCTACCTCGTGGCCGGGAGGGGTATCAGGCTCGCGGAGGTCGGCAGTCTGATGTCGAGGAAGAAGAGCGAGGGCGGGGACATTATCGACTACGTCATCGAAGGCGAGAGAGAAGCGCTGAAGAGGCGGTACTTTGCTTCCTAGCCCGTCAGCGGGCCGCGTGCGACCGCACCCTGGCCATCGCGTCCTCCGCCTCGAGCTCGTACTGCATCGAGCTCACCAGGAAGTCGACGCCGCGCTTCGCTGACAGCGACCTTATCAGGTCCCTCTCGGTCACGAGCGCCATCCTCTCTGCAGCGAGACCGCTCACGGCCAGCCCGCCGACCCCGAACGTCGCCATCAGATTGGCCGCGACCCGAACGTCGTCCTCTCTGTCTATCGTGATCACGTCGGCGGTCATCGACTCCGAGACACGTCTGTCGAAGCTGGAGCGGCTGCTGCCGTCTCCGACCATCCTTACCGTGTACCTCAGGACGTCCTTGTTGGTCAGCACCCCGATCAGTGCGTCGCCCGGACCGACGACAGGCAGCCTCCTGACCCTGTGCTCCGACATCAGCCGGACGGCCTCCGCCAGTGGGGCATTGGGGTCGACGGTCGTGACGTTGCTGCTCATGATCTCTGAGACCGGGACGTTCAGCGGCGAGGAGCTCGTCCCCATCAGGCTGACCAGGTCTCTGAGCGTGATTATCCCTTCCACCACTCCGGTGATGCTCACCACCGGTATGGCGCCGACGTTGTAGAACGAGAACTTCTTGATGACCTCCTTCAGTCCGTCCCCGGGCTCCACGGCTATGGGCTGGCCCGTCATTATCCTCTCGACCGGGATTTCAAGGGACTTTCTCACTTCATCGGCCGACGTCGACGCCTGAAGCGTGAGGTTGAGCGAGTCGATGATGTCCTGCACGGAGAGGATCCCCAGTATCTTCCCCGACTCCGACAGGACCGGCAGATGCCTGAAGTTCCTGTTCTTCATCAGTACGGCCGCGTTGAGAACCGTCTCCTTGGTGGTAACGCTCACCGTCTGCCTGGAGAAAAGCCACCAAATGTCAGAAGTCTTCTCGGGCATCGCTGGGTACTACTCCTCGACCTGGGCCTCTTGCGGCGGTACCAGTAGTTCGTTCTTCTCGTCCTTCGTCCTGATTATCGTGAACTTCGAATCCAGGATGGTCTGCAGCGTCGAATCCGGCAGCGAGAAAGAGTCGCAGAACTGTCTTAGCCTGTCTCCGACCATGGCGAGGTCTTCCTGGTTCAGCGTTCTGGACTCCACGACCAGCGACTTGGTGTACTTGGTCGTGAAGAAGATCGTCAGGACCCTGATCAACAGGGGCTCTGGCAGCGCACTGGCGAGAAGCTGCAGGCTAGGGTACTTCACTCTCGAGACACTCTCGTAGGCCTCCTTAGAGAGGGAACCGTCCAGAGTCTGGGCATGGAGATAACGCAGGAGGTCCTCCCGCTGTGGAAGGAGCCCTAGCTGGTGCTCCTCGAGCCCTCCCCTGATGTATATCCTTCCGCCGACCATGCCGGTGCCGATGTAGTTTCGCGCCGGCTTCCGCGAGCCGGCCAGGTTGAGAACCATGACGACGCCCCCCGCCATGTACTCGCCGAGATAATCGTCAGCCGTCTCACCGATGACCAAGAATGGTCGCTCCTTCGCGTACTCCCTCATCTGTATCGCCGCTCTGTTGCCCACCGTGCCACGGACGAATATCGTGCCACCCTGCATGGCCTGCCCGACGACGTCTCGGCAGTTGCCGTGCACGACCACCGAGCCGGCGTGCATCGTGTCAGCCAGGTCGTCGGCTACGTTGCCGAAGACCTCGAACGAGGCTCCTTCGTTAAGGTTGGCGAGGCAGTTGCCGGGGAAGCCCGAGACGACGACCTTGAACGGCTCCGAGCGGCCGTCAGACCGGGTCGAGATCCCGATTCCCAGATACCTCTGACCGGTACAGTTCTCTACGACGACGCCCGGGGCCTTCTGCGCGCAAGCGGAGAAGATGAATTCGTTGAGCTCCCTGAACTCCTTGCCAGTGGCGTCGACCCTCGAGAATCCGGGAAGCGGGGGCGCCACGATGTTGTCTCCAAGGGCCCTGCTTTGCGTCGCGGTGTTCCGCTCGGTGCCCGTCTCGACAAGTCCTTCCCGCAGCGACGCTATGAAGAAAGCTCCGGGCTCGGGAGTCCATATCTTCGCCTTCTTCGATTGGTTCCTGATCTGGTTCTCTTCG
>CAZAMW010000051.1:0-8259 GCA_964486265.1 uncultured Nitrosopumilales archaeon
CGGAGGTGAGGGTCTCCTCGATCCTGCCCGCCGCGAGCGCCTCCCCCTCCTTCAGGATCATCGCGTGGTTGAAGCCCTCCGGGATCTCGTCGGTCCGATGCGTGACGTAGACCATGGTCGTAAGCTTCGCCTTGGCCAGCCTCGACAGGCCGCCCAAGAACTTCTCGCGCGCCCCTAGGTCCAGTCCCTCGCACGGCTCGTCGAGGATGAGCAGCTCGGCATCCGCCATGAGAGTCCTCGCGATCATGACCCTCTGCCGCTCCCCCTGGGAGAGCTCCTTGGACTTCTTCCCCGCCAGGTCCTCGCAGCCCAGCACCCTCAGGAGAGACATCGCCCTTCGCCTTTCGGCGGCGGTGACCCTCCTCCACAGCCTCGTGGAGCCATACTTGCCGCTCACCACCAGCTCTGTGACAGGTTCGTCCCCTCGAACCCAAGACTCGAGGAACGAGCTTACCATTCCGATCCTGGTCCTCAGCTCCCTGAGGTCGCACTCCCCGAACCTCATCCCCAGTACTTCCACCGTGCCCTGCGTGGGCCACCTGTATCCGTTCAGGAGGCTCATGAGGGTGGTCTTTCCGGCGCCGTTCGGTCCCACGACCGCCCAGCTCTCGCCGGACCGCACGCTCCAGTCGAGACCCTGCAGGGCCCTCCTGCCGTCATACTCTATGGTCACGCGTCTGACGCTTATGGCCCGGTTCATCCCGCCGAATCCCTCCGGGCTGGTGCTTTAACCTAGCATCCGCGAACTTCATTTAGCGACTTTCTAGTCCTTCCAAGCATGGACGAGACGCAGCTCACCCAGTCCCTGATAGGTTTCGACACTGTCTCCCCTCCTGGCAACGAGGAAAAATGCGCCCGATACATCGGAGACTTCCTGAAGGACCTCCACGTCGAGGGCTCGTCCGTAGAGCTCTACAGGTTTGCGTCCGGCCGGGCCAACGTCGTCGCGACCTTCCCCGGGGACTCTCCGGGCCTGATGCTCGCAGGACACATAGACGTCGTGCCCCCTGGTGACGCCTCCGCCTGGTCCTCTCCTCCCTTCGAGGGTAGGGTGAGAGACGACAAGGTGTACGGCCGTGGCGCGGCGGACATGAAGGGAGGGGTGGCAGCCATGCTCGTGGCCATCGCGTCGGCCAGGCGCAAGAAGCTGAAGCGGTCGCTCTCCTTCGTGGGCACGGGCGGGGAGGAGATTGGCTACGACGGCCTCAGGGTGATGATAGGGGCTGGGAAGCTGGAGGGCCTCAAGGCGCGGTGCGGTCTCGTCGGAGAGCCGACCGAGATGAGTCCTGTGCGGGGGCACAGGGGAAGCCTGGTCACCAAGGCGGAGTTCCACGGCAAGCCTGCGCACTCAAGCGACCCGTCGCTGGGCGTCAACTCGATTGAGAAGGCCGTCGTGTTCGTGGAAGCGCTCCAGGCCCTGAGGAAGGAGCTCGCGAAGGCAGAGGACCCCGACCTCGGCCACGCCATCCTGACTCCGACGATCATACAGGGTGGTACCAAGAGCAACGTGATCCCCGCTTCGTGCGTGCTGACGATGGACGGGAGGACCGTCCCCGGAATTGAGAGCAGGACCATCCTCGACGGCCTGGCCGCAGTCATGGAGTCGATCCGCAGGAAGGACAGGACCTTCAGCGCCGACATCGAGGTACTCTACGAGACTGCTCCTTTGTCTATCGGCGCGAAAGACGAGGTGGTCAAGCTCGCGGAGGCGATAACGGGTTCTCCGTCGACCATCGCGGCCTATGCCACCGAGGCGGCAGACTATACGAAGCTTGGCATCCCGAGCATCGTGCTCGGGCCAGGGAGCATAAAGCAGGCCCACATCTACGACGAGTTCGTCGCGGTGACGCAGCTGAAAGCGGCCGTCTCCGCCTACGGCAGGTTCATCTCGACCGTCTGCGGCTAGGTCCTGGCTTCGTCAGAGAAAGCCGACGAACCTCCCGATGATGAACAGGACCGCGGCTGCCACTGCGCCTATCACCAGGGTCTCGGTCCCGCTCTTCAGGGGACCTCTGCGCACAACCGCGCCCTTCCATGCACCTGCGCTGAACAGGAAGACGAGCGAGACGATGATGGAGACGGCTGTCGCATCCTCCTTCGCGGCGAAGAGGTAGTATGGGATAAGGGGCACAGCGGCGCCCACGAGAAAGGAAAGACCCACGACCGCACCCAGCCTGAACGGGCTCTGGAGGTTGGAGTCGTGTATGTGCAGCTCGTTCACGAGCATGTCCTCGAGGAATCGGTCCTTGTGCGCCGAGACCCTCGAGACGACGGTGTCAGCCTCCTGCT
The DNA here is from genome assembly GCA_964486265.1 of uncultured Nitrosopumilales archaeon. GTDB lineage: Archaea > Thermoproteota > Nitrososphaeria > Nitrososphaerales > Gagatemarchaeaceae > Gagatemarchaeum. The sequence continues at coordinate 2,290 of CAZAMW010000051.1, forward strand.
CGGTCAGCCCCTTGGCCATGTAGAGCTCCTTCAGTTCCATAAGTTCCTCCTCTCGCTCGTTCTCGATCTCGTAGGCCTCCCTCTTGGAGTCCGCCCTGAACAGGTCGAACTCGGAGCGGGCGGCCAGCACGCCGCCGAAGAACATCGAGACCGTCCCGGCTAGAACCGCGGCGAGGCCGGCCAGCCTCACAAGTCCGATGTCGGCCACTTCGGCGAATCCGGTCAGGAACGCGATGTTGGTGATGAGCCCGTCGGCGAGGCCGAGAGCGGACGAAGATATCAGCCCCCTGCCTCTGATGTGCTCGTGCTTCTCCTGATACCTGGGCCTCCCGGGACCCAGGCTCGCCTTTGCCCCCTTGGCGTCCGGGGGCTGGGAACTCATGGGAGTCCGCGTCCGACTCTCCGAGCGCTTATAGGCGTTCTCGGGGGGCCACGGTCGGCAAACTCGCCGCTCAGATTTATAACCACCAAAGTTGCCTGCGTCTCAGCCAATGTCCCTCATGAACCGGCGCCACGAGTACTCGTGGGCGTCGACGTCTCTCACGGACCTGAAGCTGATACCGGAGGGCAGGGAGTACAGGCTGGACGAGATGGTGAGGGTACACCTGGGATTCCGCCTTGTCGGGGGACTCCGGGAGTCGTTCATCCCGGACGTCTGGACAGTCGCTTGGGAAGACAACGACAAGCTCGCCCGCCTGGTGATGAAGTCCGGCATCCGGAAGACAGGAGGGCTCGGGAAGGAGCTGGCCAGCACCGGGAAGGAGGTCAGGAGGGCGAAGTTCTACTGGAGCAGGGACCCCGACCTTCCCTACAGGATATGGGCCGCGATAGTCCACGAGGACGGGAGAGCGCCGGTAATCCCGACCGACGTCGAGGACGCCAAGTCGAAGTACCTGGACGTCGAGAAAACCTTTGAGATTCCAGCGTCGTCGCTCGGACGAGGCGAGGTCAAGCTGCTGGGGACCGTCGAGGTGAACTGGGGTCGCAGGAGCTACCTCGAGAAGGGGAGCGCCTCCGGCAAGACCCCGAGCGTCCAGCTGAGGATATTGTAGTCTCCTTCACGGTCTCAGGACGAGCTTGCCGAAGTGCTCATCCTTCTCCATCCTAGTCTGGGCGTCGGCCGCCGCGGCCAGGGGATACTCCCTGTCGACGATGGGCCTCAGCCTCCTCTGCTTGAACAGCTCCAGCACGCGGAAGAGCTCGCCAGCACTCCCCATGTAGCTCCCGTAGACGGTGATCTCCTTGCTGTAGATGTAGCGCAGGTCCGTCACGGCTTCGTACCCCGTGGTGGCCCCGCACGTCACCATCCTCCCACCCTTGGCGACCGACCTGATGCTGCTCCCCCACGTAGCGTCTCCCACATGCTCCACGACGATGTCCGCCCCTTTTCCCTCAGTATACTTCCTGACCTCCTGGACGACGTCCTGCGTTGTCCGGTTGACCACGTAGTCTGCTCCGAGCTCGACCGCCTTCTTGAGTTTGGAGTCGTTGCTCGCGGTCGCGACGACGTTGGCGCCGTTGGCCTTGGCGACCTGGATCGCAGCGACGCCCACGCCTGACCCCGCTCCGAGCACCAGGACCGTGTCCCCCGCGGTGACCCCAGCCTTGGTGACAAGCATGTGGTACGCCGTCAGGAAGACTAGCGGAACCGACGCCGCCTGCGTGAAGTCCATTCTCTCCGGTTTCGGCAGCACGTTCCTTCTCGGGACCGCGACCAGCTCCGCGTACCCTCCGTCGGTCTCGCTGCCTATGATCCCGTAGTATCTGCACTGGTTGTCCTTCCCGGTGAGGCACTTGTCGCACCGCCCACACCCGATTCCGGGGTTCACGATGACCTCCGCCCCTTTTTGCAGCTCGGCCTCTCCCTGCGGCGCCTCCTCGACGACGCCGGATATGTCGGAGCCTGATATGTGAGGCAGGCTGACCTTTGTCCTGGGTGGTCCGATGCGTCCCCAGATGTCGAGCCTGTTGAGTGCGCACGCCTTCACCCTCACGAGGACCTGGTCGTGCCCCCGCACAGGGTCCGGGACGTCTTCGTAGTTCAGCACCTCCGTGCCTCCGTACTGGTGGAAGCGGACTGCCTTCATGTCAGGCCGTCCTGCCTCCGCCCTTATATTGTATGGAAGGGAGAGTCCGAGTACTTTCAGTCCACCCTCCCGGACGTCGTCTCCGAACGGGGCGACCACTGTTTATATACAGAAATCGGGGAAAAATCCCCGACTTGGGATGAGTTTGCGACACTCCGTCTTCAGGAACGAAAGTGTGCTCGTCCCGGAATACGTCCCCTCGTCAACGCCTCACAGGGCGGAGCAGGTCAGGATCCTCGAGGCATATTTTCAGGGCGTCGTGGAATACTCCGACCGCATGAGTCAGAACGTCTTGCTCTGGGGTGCCGTCGGCTCCGGGAAGACAATGCTCGCCAAGAAGCTCGGCGTGGTGCTCGAGAAGAAGGCGATGCTCTACGGCAACCGCGTCAAGTTCTTCCACGTCAACTGTCGGATCGACCGCTCGCTGCAGGCTGTCCTCACAAAGGGGCTGCGGTTCCTGGGGCACGACTACCCGTCCCGAGGGTTCGGGTTCGAGGAGCTCCTCCAGTCTTTCTTGGACGCCCTCGCCGCCGACAAGATACACCTGGTGGTCGCCTTCGACGAGGTCGACTCTCTGGTGACCGCTGACCCGTCGTCGCTGTACACCATAACCAGGCTCAGGGAGGTCTCGCGCGAGGCTCAGGTCTTCTCGTCGCTGCTGATATCGAAGACGCTGGACTACCTGAAGCTGGTCGACCTCAGCACCCTGAGCTCGCTCCAGTGGAACGAGATATCTCTCGTCCCCTACTCTGACGACCAGCTCTACGACATCCTCGAATCGCGCGCCCAGGAGGCGTTCAACGACGGCAGCATCGAGGACGACTCGCTCCATCTGGCGGCCGAGATAGCGAGCATCTACGGCGATGCGCGATACGCGCTGGACCTCATATACAGGGCGGGTAAGGTAGCCGATATTGCGGACTCCCCGCGCGTGATGCCCGAACACGTCAGGCGCGCCAAGGCCTCCCTCCCTCCGCAGTTCAAGAAGGAGGAGCTCACCTACCTCGGCAGGCACCAGCGGCTGATACTCATGGCGATATCCAACCTGCTCAAGAAGAGCGAATCCGCTTACGTCACCATAGGGGAGGTGGAGAAGAGCTACGACGCGCTCTGCGAGAACATGGACCTCACCGCGAACCACCACACCCAGCTGTGGAACGACGTCAACGAGCTGTCACGGAAGGGGATAATCGAGACGCAGATCTCCGGCAAGGGCGTGCGCGGGAGGACAACGATGATAGGCCTCTCGCTGGTCTCGGCAGAGCAGCTCGTCGACGAACTGAAGGGGATGGTCGCCGATGTTAGAGGTTGAGCAGGTCTTCTCCTCTTACGGGAGGGTGAAGGTGATGAGCGTGATCATGAAGAGCGAGGAGCTCAACATCTCCGAGATAACGCGGAGGGCCGGGATTTCGCACTCCTCGGTCGCGCTGCACCTGGACTTTCTGGTCAGGGCAGGCCTTCTCACGGAGAAGAGGTTCAACAGGATACGGATATTCAGGGTGAACCACTCCAACCCATACGCGGAGGCGCTGGAGCGGTTCCTCGCCGACTGGCGGTCCCTCGATCCCGGCGCCAGCGAGATTGCGTTCAACTGACCAGGTTCTCAGCGAAGGTCTTCTGGTACAGCTCGAAGGCCTCCGCCCCCGCAGAGTGTTCGGCGCAGAGGCAGGCCGAGGAGACCTTGCTCCGGTCGCAGAACGAGGAGTACAGGCATCCGGGGCACGCCTCCTTCCCGCAAACGATGCACCTGAGGTTCAGCTCGACCTCCTCGCCGAGCGCAGAGCTCAGCGTCCTGAGGGCTCCGTCGACGTCCGTCCCCGAGTCCAGCTTGAAACCCAGGGCTCTGTCGTAGACCACTCCCTGATTCATCAGCGCAGAGAACGCCGCCGTCCCGAGGCGGGGGAGCGAGAACCACGCCCCGAGCATGACCCTCAACGAGACGCCTCCTTCTGCAGGAACCTGTCGAAGGTCTCGTCCAGGTCCAAGCTCCTCTCGAGCTCGTCCCTGAAGCTCGCTGTCTTGCAGAGGGAGAAGACGAAGGGCATGTCCTGCGAGCGGGCGCTGGAGCCGCTGGTGTGCGTCCTGCGCGCGTACTTCAGCGAGAGCTCCCTGACCTTCTTGGAATCGTTCCATATCCTCAACATCGTCGGGAACGGCAGGTCGTCGGCGGCGTACCCGAAACCCCGGCCGCGGACAAGCGGCGCGAGCTCGGTCGCGAGCATGCTGTCGAGATAGCGAAGCAGCCTCCACTCCTGGTTCCTCATTATCTTGCCCATGAGGACGTCCGCCCGGGAGAGCACCTCGAGGGCGGCCGAGAGCGCCTCGGGGGGCAGGTTTGAGCGCAAGACGCAGCGGTTCAGTTCCCTCACCTTCTCGACGGGCGACAGCGAGATGCTGCGAAGGGCAGCCATGGCCGATGCGGTGTCGGTGCTCCCGAGGAAGGTCTCGAAGCCCTGGGCGACGCTGGAGGACCTGTCCTTGAATCCACCTGATGCCGTGACGCTGCCGCTCTGCATCGAGTTGATGGCGTGCCTCAGGTCGCCGCCGGCCGAGCTCACTATGGCGACTATGTCCTCCTCGGGGGCGTCGCGCTCCTCCTTTGCCGCTATCCTCCTGAGGTAGAGCTCGACCTGCCTGGGAGGGGGAGGCTTGAACGGGAGCAGCAAGCAGACGGAGGAGAGCTTCTTGATCTCGTCAGCGTCAGGGTCGTTCGCGGCCATGACTATGGGGTTCTGACTGGTCTTCACGGCTTCCTTGATGAACTCCACCCCGCCGTAGTCCGACCTGCCGAGGAGCCCATCCACCTCGTCCAGGAAGATGAGCGACCTCTCGCCGAACAGGCTGACCGTGTGTATCGCCTCGCCGATCCTCCTGTCCAACCTGTCCTTAGTGCGCGTGTCGCTGGCATTGAGCTCGACCAGGTTCAACCCGAAGTGCTTCGCCAGCAGCGTCGCCAGCGTGGTCTTTCCCGTCCCCGGCGGGCCGACCATCAGCAGCGCCTTGCTCCCCGGCTTCCACTTCTTGAGCCAGGCGCAGGCGGCCGTCCTGCAGTCCTCGTTCCCTATCATCTCTCCGATCTTCTTCGGCCTGTACTTCTCGACCCACATCTAGAAAGCCCCGCCGATGAACACGATGAGCCCGATTAGCATCCCGAAGAGCGCCCTCGTCTTCACCTTGAGGGCGCCATCGCCCGTCGGCCTGCTCAGGATGGCGTACGCCAGATAGATGAAGACCAGGTCCGGGACGACCACGCCTATCCTGTAGAAGAGGCTGACCGATATGAGCAGCAACGGGAGCAGACTGGAGACCACCGATGCCAGGAAGAAGCCCGCTCCGACGGCGGCTGCAGCCTTCGTCCCGTGCGTCCTCGCGAATGACCTTATCCCCCTCTTCTCGTCACCCGCGACGTCCGCCATTGCCTTCACGACCTCCCTGCCCACGCCGGAGAGGAACGCAGTCCCGGCCATGAAGAGGAGCAGCGAGCTCGCCACGTCCCCTCCTGAGACGACCCCGCCGTAGATGAAAGGTATCGCAAGCGACGACGCCACGATGACGTTCCCCGACAGCCCGTATTTTTTCGCCCTGAAGTTGTACAGCCACGACAGGAGCGCGTAGAGCAGGACTATCCCGACCGCCGTGAGGTTCAGCAGGACGAGCGACGCGACCACGCCCACGAGGAGCATCGCAACAGCCAGGGCCAGTGCGGCGGAGCTCGAGACGGCGCCGCTAGGGAGCGGCCTGTCCGGCTGATTGACCCGGTCCACCTCTATGTCATAGTAGTCGTTGATCACCATCGAGTAGCCGCATATGGCGAAACCGGTGACGAAGCCAAGTACGATGCCCTCAGCGCCGAGTACCGGTGGCTTCGAGACGAACACCCCTA
>CAZAMW010000051.1:8269-8526 GCA_964486265.1 uncultured Nitrosopumilales archaeon
TCATGGCGCAGTTAGTCGGCCTAAGAATGGACAGCAGCGCCTTTGGGTCCAAGGGTTCACGCTACTTGCGGAAGTTCGCTCTGCCGACCCTGTAGTAGATGACCTCGCCCCTTCTCTCGATGACCGCGACTATCGCTTCCTTCCCCATCTTGATAATCTGTCGGACCGACTCGTCGAGGTCCTCGACCTTCCGTTCCGTCCCTTCGTCGAGGGCGAAGACCACGAACTTGGCCGCCTTGTCCGGAAAATCTCCCCTT
>CAZAMW010000052.1:0-8505 GCA_964486265.1 uncultured Nitrosopumilales archaeon
GGGATAGACCATGAGCCCGGGGGTCCTGTTCTGGGCGGCGTAGGCAGCGTCGAGGTCTATCATCTCCCCATCACGGGGCGCTGCTCCTGGGATGCCATAGCTCAGGGGCACAGCGCAGGTGACGACCGAGGCCTTCTTCGCGAACCGGACCCCCTTCAGCGTCCCCTCCGCCATGCGGAAGAAGACGTCCACGAGGTCATCCTCGACCGTCGTGAAGAGGCAGAGCTGCTCCGTGTTTCCGCCTCTGCTGTTGCGTTCGAGGACCTTGAAACCCCTGCCCGTGAGCATGAGCGCGACGTAGAGAACGAAGCCGCGAAGGCCGGGGTTGGAGCCCCTTCCCTTCCATCGCATGAACGCCGACCGCTCCTGCATCATGACAGACTCCCACTCGCTCGGCGTGACGAACGGCAGGTGAGAGACGCCGTCGCGGTAGCTGCCCATCCCCCCGGTGAGCTTGCCCTTGTTACCGTCTAGGGCCCTCTTGTAATCCCGAGTCTGCGGAGCGACGATGAAATGGCGGCCGTCGCTCAGGGCATGGAAACTGGATTCTTCCCCTTCCAGCCGTTCCTCCACGACTACCCTCCCCTTGGAATAGACGTGCTTAAAGAACGAGACCATGCCGTCTTCGTCGGAGAACTCCCGCCCCCACACCCCCACGCCAGCGCCCCGCGCCGGGGCGTCAGGCTTTATGACAGGTTCCTTCAGCTCGGCGGCGAAGCGCCTGAAGGCGACCGCAGCAGAGCCTTCGTCCTTGAAGCGGGAAGGGTCGAAGACGCGATAGTGTGGGTTGGCGCTGCGGAAGAGCTGCTCGAAGAGGATGCGCTGGTCTGCCTTGCTCTTCTCGACGGCGTATTCACCGGTGACGCAGAGCATCGGTACACCCGTCTCCCTCTCGACGACGTCCCGGCCTCCGGCCACGATAAAGTCCTCGGTGTCGGTCAGACCGAACGATAGCCTCGTCCTGTGCTTCCGCGCAAACTTGGCCACCTCCCCGACGGCGAGGTCAGGAACCACCTGGTGGACCGCCGCCCTCGCAAGCGTGAACGGGTTTGCCTGGCGCTCCACCACGTAAAAGTCGGGTCTGTAGGAACTCCTCGAGAAGGCGTCGATGATCCCGGGAGCGCTCAGACACTTGGAGACGACGAGTATGCCTACCCTGTCCATCGCTGGGCGCTCTGCCGCCGCGACTACTAAGCACTTACGATGTCTACTTGCTCTTGGTGTCGACCTTGGGGAGCCCCTGTTCGAACTGCTTCTCTTCGGTGGAGCCCTTCATCGCGAGCGTCGACGCTGAGCCTGCGCTGATGACGGTGGCGACCTCGTCGAAGTAGCCGGTCCCGACGAACGACTGGTGCTTCACGGCGCCGTATCCCTGCTGCTCGTCCTCGAACTCCTCACGCTGGACCTTGATATAGGCCGACATGCCCTCGCTGGCGTATCCCTTGGCGAGCCTGAACATCGAATGGTTCAGGGCGTGGAAGCCTGCGAGCGTTATGAACTGGAACTTGTAGCCCATCGCGGCGAGCTCGTCGCGGAACGACCGGATCGACTCTTTGCTGAGGTTCTTCTCCCAATTGAAGGACGGCGAACAGTTGTAGGCGAGGAACTTTCCGGGGTACCTGGCGTGGACCTTCTCTGCGAACTCGCGAGCCTCCCCGACGTTGGGAGCGGCCGTCTCGAACCAGAGCATGTCGGCGTATGGAGCGTACGCGAGAGACCTGGCTATGGCGGCCTCCAGTCCATGCTTCGTCCTGTAGAAGCCCTCCGGGGTGCGCTCGCCGGTGAGGAAGACCTGGTCGCGTGGGTCGACGTCGCTCGTTATCATGTTCGCAGCCTCCGAGTCTGTGCGCGCCATTATGAGGGTCGGAGTGCCCATGACGTCGGCGGCCAGCCTTGCGGCCACGAGGGTCCGGATGAACTGCGCGGTCGGCACCAGAACCTTCCCTCCGAGATGTCCGCACTTTTTCTCCGATGCCAGCTGATCTTCGTAGTGGACGCACGCTACTCCGGACTCTATCATGGACTTTGTGAGCTCGAAGACGTTTAGGGACCCTCCGAAACCAGCCTCGCCGTCGGCGACTATGGGGGCGAACCAGTCGGTCGCTCTCTTCCCCTGGACCCTGTCTATCTGGTCGGCGCGTTCGAACGCGCGGTTGATCCGCCTTATCAGCATCGGGACGGAATCATAGGGATAGAGGCTCTGGTCTGGGTAGGTCTGGCCCGCGGCGTTCGCGTCGGCCGCCACCTGCCACCCGCTGACGTAGATGGCCTTGAGGCCGGCCTGGACGGCCTGGACGGCCTGGTTACCGGTGAGGCAGCCCAGCGCAGGTACGCAAGGGTTGGAGTGGAGGTTTTTCCAGAGCTTCTCGGCACCCACGCGCGCCAGGGTGTGCTCGATCCTCAAAGAGCCACGCAACCGGACGACATCCCTTGCGGTGTAGGGCCTGTGAATCCCGGCCCATCTGCTCTGCTCCCACTCGTACTCGACTTCGGAGACTTCTTCGGACACCATCACAGCCCCTCCTCTATCAGCACCGCGTACGCGGGGAGGGTCAGGAACTCCGGGAACTCCTGCGCAGACACCATCGACTCGAAGAGCTCTCCGGCCCGGGCTATCCTCTTCTTGTGCTCGTCAGCAGCCGCCCGCGAGGAGAGCTTGCTGACCTCCTCGGCGATCATGGGCTTCAGCATCTGGGTGGTCACCTTCCTTCCGTCCGAGATTGACGCCCCGTGTTTTGCCCACTGCCAGAGCTGGGCCCTGGAAATCTCGGCGGTCGCGGCGTCCTCCATGAGGTTGTTTATCGGCACGCATCCCTTTCCGCCGAGCCATGACTCTAGGTACTGCAGACCGACGCTGATGTCGGCACGTACGCCGGCCTCCGTTATCTTCCCTTCAGGGACCCTGAGCATGTCGTCCCTCGTCACCTTGACATCGTCCCTCGTGACTGTGAGCTGGTTTCGTCCCTTCATGCCCGCGTCGAAGACCTCCTTCGCAAGGGGTACCAGACCGGGGTGCGCCACCCAGGTGCCGTCGTGCCCCATCTTGACCTCGCGCTCCTTGTCGGCCCTGACCTTCTCAAAGGCAGTCGCGTTCGCCTTCTCGTCGTTCCTTACCGGGATGAACGCCGACATGCCGCCTATGGCGTAGGAGCCTCTCCTGTGACAGGTCTTGATCAGGAGGTTGACGTAAGCCGCCAGGAACGCCTTGTCCATGGTCACCTCCGACCGGTCCGGGAGCACGAACTGCGGGTGGTTCCTGAGCTTCTTGATGTAGCTGAATATGTAGTCCCACCTGCCGCAGTTGAGCCCGACGATATGGTCCCTTAGCGCGTAGAGTATGTCGTCCATCTCGAACGCGGCGGGCAACGTCTCGATAAGTGCCGTGACCTTTATCGATTGCTTGGGGAAGACCATGTACTCCTCTGCCCTGCTGAAGACCCTCTCCCAGAACCTCGCCTCGAGCGCGCTCTCCATCTTGGGGATGTAAAAGTACGGGTTCGTCGCCTTCTCCTTCAGCTTCCTCCCGTTCTGGTGGACGTACAGCCCGAGGTCGAAAAGGCACGCGGCGACCGGCTCCCCGTTCACCCTCACATGCTCCTCGTTCAGATGAAGTCCTCGGGGCCTCACGATTAGGGTCGCGGTCTTCTCGTTGAGCGTGTATTCCTTGCCTTCTGGGGAGGTGAACTTTATCGTACCGTCGACTGCGTCTCTGAGGTTGACCTGAGCCTGTGAGACCTGCTCCCAGGTGGGGGACTGCGAGTCCTCGAGGTCCGCCATGTAGACGTTCGCCCCGGAGTTGAGCGCGTTGATGACCATCTTCCTGTCCCCAGCCGGTCCGGTTATCTCGACCCTCCTGTCCCTGAGGTCGCGCGGGACCGTTGTGACCGTGTAGCCGATGCCCCAGAGAGTGTCGCGCCCGGGGCCGAAGTCGGGGAGCTTGCCCGAGTCGAACTCTTTCTGCCTGTCCTCGCGCCTCTTAAGGAGCATCTTCCTCATCTCCGTGAACTCCGTGTGCAGCGTCTTTACGAACTTAAGGGCCTCTGGGGTGAGTATCTGAGCAAACTCCCCGCTCACGGGAGCGGTGACCTCTACTCCGTCAACCGATGATGATGCCTGGGATTCCATGTCAACCGGTTGAGTTGGCCGCCCGGGGTATATAAAAACTGTATGTAATTCCTCGTCATATAACGTATACTCGAAAGCACATACATACAATACGTAAATCTCGAAAGACTAAAGTAATGACGGTAACCTCCACGTTTACGATGGATATCCGGAAGTTACAGACGACCGCCGCGGGCACCTTCATCGTGACCATTCCGAAGGACTGGGTCTCCCAGCTGGGTCTTGAGAAGGGCGGGCTCGTCTACATGGAGCTTGAGGAGGGCGACATCGTGATCAGCCCGGTGGGGTCGCGCAGCACCGTCCCTTCCAGGCCCTTGATCATCGACGGTGCGCTCGACCGAAAGATGCTGGAGCTGAGCATAACAGCGTCGTACATTCAGGGACACGACATCACAGAGGTGAAGGCTGACGGGACCATACTGCCGGAGCAGAAGCGATGGATCAGGGAGGCCGTTGACAACCTCGTTGGCGTGGAGATCTCGGAGGAGTACTCGGGCAAGGTGATACTCCAGAACCTGGTGGACCCGCTCAAGTTCGACCTGGCAAAGTCGATGGAGAGGTTCTCGGCCACGTCGCTCGCCGTCCTGGGGGACGCCGTCAAGGCTCTGCACTCGGGGGACAAGATGCTTGCGCAGGACGCCTATGAGAGAGGGCACCAGTCGACCAGGCTCTACAGGCTGCTGATGCGTCTCGCCATACAGGGAGTGAGGAACAGGAAGTTGCGCGACGAAATGAAGATCTACGACGTCGGCGACATTGTCGTCAAGACCATGGCGATAAAGGACCTCGGCAGGATAGCGTACTACGCCATGAGAGTAGCCCAGCACGTACAGGAGACGGAGAAGCAGCCTGACCCTCCCACCCTGGACGCGATAGAGAGGATGGCCGAGACCACTTTGGAGATGCAGGAGACCGCCTTCGAGGCCTTCATGAAGAAGGAGCTCCGCCTGGCCAGCACCGTGATCGACAGGATGGACGAGGTCCGGAGGGCCTACGAGGCCATCTACCTTGGGAGCACAAAGAAGGAAAGGTCCAGGGAGTCCCTGGCCGTGGCCCTGATCGCGAGGGGGATACGCGGCATAGCAGGCTACGCCGTGGCGCTGGCCGATGATGCCGTGCTCTCCGTCTTCGGCTGAGCTAGTAGCCGCTCTTCACGAGCCCGGCGTAGTCGAAGACCATCACGCCGCTGCTGTTGGACAGGGCATACTGGTATTCCTGTTCGTAGTCGGAGTAGCTGGTGGTGGCGAAGACCCCCACGCTGGCTACGACGCCCGGATGGATGTACTGCGAGTACTGCTGTATCTGCGGCGTGTACGTCTCAAGTATGAGTATGTCGGGAGTGAGCGGGAGCGTGAGGTCGGTGGTGGTTATGGCCGTCGTGCCGCCGTATCCGGACCGGAGCGAAGAGAGCAGCGACGACTGGTCCGGGACCGAGAGGGAGGACATGTCCAGGCTTATCCCGTCCTCGCCCAGGCCATAGACCGACGTCGGCAGAGCCTGGGTCGCGTTCGTGAGGTAGAGGGAGAAGAAGATCCTCATCTCCCGGGCGTGCGCTTGGCCGACGAAGTAGGTCAGCTGGCTCGCGTCGAAGAGCAGGGAGCCCTGGCGATAGACCTGGAAGAAGACCGTGTTGAACCCGTGTGAGGACGCGAAGGAGAGCATCGAGGCGAAGTTGCTCTCGTTCACCGCCCCGTTGCCCTGGTTGACGTAGAGGATGATGTACTTCGAGCTGGCGGCCTGCGATGAGGCACGGGGCAGGGACGCCGGATGGTAGAGGAGGACGACCGAACCCAGCGCGGCGGCGAGCACCACCATAGCGACGACCACCAAAGCCCTCCGGGGCCTTTCCCTCCTCGACCTTCTGCCGCTCAAGGGGCAACTCCCTCCGACGGGCCCGAGTCGACCCTTCGCCGTGTCGCGCCCTTCAGCCCGAGAACGAATCAGGCCCCCGCGAGCTCGAGCGCCGTCGAGATTGAGAGCGCGGTCAGGGCGGCGACGTGATCGCGGGACATTATGAACACGGTCACGTAGGCCAAGGCTGGAAGGAGGAGGGCCAACTCCCCGGTACCTATGCCGGCCGCGAACTTCATCGCCGTCCCGCGCCCGTTCTCGGCGAGCGCCTTCAGCACAGAGACCTCGAAGATGCACGCGGCGAAGACCGAGACGGCTGCGAGCGTAGGCACCGCCTCCGACCCCCAGAACGTGGTGGGCTTGCCAGCGAGGACGAGGCCTAGAGCCACTGGGACCGGGAGGAACGTTGCGGTCGAGACCACGACCTTTGAGAGCGTGCGCACAGATTCGCTGAAGGGCAGGGCGGTCCTTCTCTCCACCCCGAGGTCCTCCACGGTCACGAGCAGGAACGCGACGAAGAGAGCGAAGCCTCCGCCTACCTGCGCGCCGACCAGGACGACCGACATCTTCACCACCGAGGCGGCGGTTAGAGGGACGACCACGGCGATTATCTCGAAGAATGGGAGGGCGAAGAGGAAGCCCGTGGCAGGGTTCCGGGACGAGACGCGCAGGTCCTTCAGGATGTATGCGAAGAGAGGCCCGCGGATGCGGAACATGAGCCCCGTCTTGGTAGCGCGGCTCGAGAGCTCCCTCGTCGGGAGCACGACCCCGGTCACGACTCCTAGGGTCACGCGCGTGGCAGCGGCGGTGGCCACCGCCGCGATGGCCAGCCCAGCAAGGCCGAGCGTCAGTGACAGCTGCGAGATCGGCTCGCCCTGGAAGTGGGTCGAGACTATCCCGGCAGAGAACGGGAGTATGAGAGAGAGGACGAAGCCCGCCGGCGAAGCCGGGTCCGCCAGCGCGGCCTGGACAGGAGGAGCCACGTAGGATATCAGACTGAAGAGGAAGACGGCGCTCATCACGCCGAGCCCCCAGAGGACGAAGTAGAGGGGCCGGAAGAACGCCCGTATGCCAGTGAGGCTGCCACCCTCGAGCCTCCTCTGGAAGACGGAGGTCAGCCAGAACGAGAGCCCCACGGCGAGCAGGATGCTGAGCACCGAGGCGAAGGCTACGAGGAGCGTTCCTGCGGGCGAGTTCGTGAAGAAAGCCACAGCGCCGATCTGGCTGACCAGGCTCGCCAGCAGTATGTAGTCGAGGGTGCGCCAGAGAGTCAGGCCTGCGACCCTCGAGACTTCAAGGGAGGAGAGCGGCATCGTCGACAGGGGCGCGAACGACCCGCTGCTCACAAACGAAGGCAGCACCTGGACGCAGTACAGGACGACGTAGCCGAAGACGAGCAGAGTGCTGAGGGAGACCGCGACGGTCAGCGAGAAGCTCTCGAGGCCCGTTGCGTAGATGAGGAAGGGGAAGAGGGCGCCCGCCATCGTGAAGAGTGCGAATATCGCCTTGTTGACCGAGGCACCCGTCAGCGCCCTTCTGACAGCCTTGGTCGAGCCCAAGTCCCTCGGCGTGTAGCCCGACCTGATTATCGGCCGATAGACGAGCTCTGCGTAGGCGACTGCGCTCGCCCGCCACTCAGCCTCAAGGTCCACGACTAGCGTCCTCTCTGAGCCTGCCGATGGTCTCCGCGACGGGCCCCTCCTCCTCGGTGAGCTTCAGGAAGAGCTCTTCGAGCGAAGAATCTCTCCTTCCCGACAGCGCGCGGAGCTCTTCCATCGTGCCCTCGGCCACGACCCTCCCCTCGTTCACGATCCCGATCCTCGTGCACATCGCTTCGGCGACCTCCATGATGTGTGACGAGAAGACGACCCCTCCACCTCCGCGCGCGTGGAGGAATACCACCTCCTTCAGGATCCTGCCGCTCTTCGCGTCGAGGCCGTTGAGCGGCTCGTCCAGCAGGAGCAGAGAAGGAGAGTGCATCACGGCCGCTATGATGGCTATCTTTTGCTTGGTGCCCAGCGAGAGCGCCCCTATCGGGACGTCGTAGTGCGAGCCCAGGTCGAACGCGTCGGCGAGGGTGGACGCGCGCTTCACAACGCTCCCGTCGAGCCGCCGCGTGGATGCGACGAACTCGAAGTACTCTCTCGGCGTGAGCGACTCGTAGAGGATGGCCGTCTCCGCCACGTATCCGACGCGCTTCTTCACCTCGACGGCGTCGTTGGCTGGGTCGAACCCGGCGACCGTGAGCCTCCCGGAAGTGGGCCTGTCGAGCCCCGCAAGGATCCGGAGGGTCGTGGTCTTCCCCGCTCCGTTCGGTCCGAGCAGGCCGTAGATCTCGCCAGGTGCCACCCTGAGGTTGAGTCCAGCCAGCGCCCGGACACCGCCGTAGTCCTTCACGAGCCCGACCACGTCGATCAATGGCGCAGTGGCCGGCATCGCTATCTGCTCGCGTAGAAATCAGGGAAGAGTTCTTTCGCCGTGCGCGGAGCCTTGTCCGCAAAGACCTGTTCTGAGTACCACTTGGAACCG
>CAZAMW010000053.1:0-8489 GCA_964486265.1 uncultured Nitrosopumilales archaeon
GAGAGCGTGTAGTACCTCGCGTAGAGCGCGTCCCTGACGAACTCGTTGCATCTCCACTGCTGGATGTAGGTACCGAGTGAGTCCATCGAGACCTCTTTCTTGAGTTCCATCCCCTCCCAGATCCTGGTGAACTCGCGCATCGAGGTCCCGGGCATCTCCAGCGAGTGCAAGAGCAGGGACGTGATCGCCCGTATGCCGGCCCCTTCGAGGCTGAACTTGAGGTCGCGCGCCGGCTTTCTCACCACGAGCCTGTCCGCTATCGAGGTCTTAGTCCCGTCCGCCCGCAGCCCGATCGTCCCGTATTCGTCGTTCAGGTCGAAGATGATGCAGTAGGCACCGTGCTCGAGCAGCCCCCTCACCATCATCTTGGCGAGGTGCGACTTGCCTGACTCCTTACGCCCTGTGATGATGCTTATCCTGCCGTCGAGCGCCTCGGCGGTCACTGAGAAGGAGGAGGTCCTGCCCGACCTGCCTATCTTGATTTTCCGATGCCCCCGGTTGCCCGCCGAATCGAGAATCTCGTTCACGTTTTGCCTCGTTATTTTCGAGGTGGTCCTGGACGGGATCCAGTCGATCCGGGGGCTGTGCCGGCCGTGCTCGATGCTCCCCCTCGCTTTGCACTGCAGGAGCCTCATGTCGCGTATCTCCTTCGAGATGCTGCTCACGTCCGCAGGGTCTTCCGTCATGCCCTGCACCGACGCGAGCAGTACCTCCTCCCTCGCGACCTCTTCCTCGATGCCCTCGACGTCCAGGTAGTTCTCGTCTATGACCTGGAGCACGAGGCTCCGCTCCTTCTCAGTGACCATAAGGTAGTCTCCCAGCCTGACCTCTTCGGTGTGGGAGGCTACCACCAGGATGTTCGGGCCTTCCTTCTTGAGTATCCTCATGTTCTCACCCTGAGTTGCTCAGCCCGCCGAGTGCAATGCGACGCAGACCGAACGAGCGCAGCTGCTTCAGTCCGTACCTGCTCGTGATGTACGCCTTGAGGGCCATGTCCTCGGACCTGGCGAAGACCGACAGGTGATGTGCCACGCGCAACGACTCCGGATAGCCGGCGGAGAAGCTGTCGTTGTAGAGCACGGTCCCCAGCGTCTCGGGGACCCTCCCCCTGCTCCGGGCCACGTCCACCCTGAAGACCAACCCATCCTTGGCGAACTTAGCGAGCAGCGTGTGCACCGCTCCATCCTCGACCGGGGCATAGGCCGGTCCCTTCGCCCTCGAGACGACCCCCGAGAGCTTATTGGAAGATATCAGCGCGCTGGTCTTGGAGATTCCGATTAGGGCGGAGCCGGATTCGCCGTCGCGGAAGAGCAGGTCTGGGTAAGAGTCGAGCGGATGCTTAAGCGAGCCGTCGGCCACCACGACCATGCGCTGAGGGAAGCTGAGCAGGGAGGCGAGGACCCTCTTCTCCACGGTGTTCCTGATTATCCGCTCCGCTATCATGTGGTCGGAGAGCGCCACGCGCAGCTCGTAGCCCTCCAGCGGGGACGGGAGGCCGCACGACCCCTTCGAGGAGAGGTGGATCACCATCGGCCCGATTCGGAAGTAGCCCCTGACTACCCCCTGGGAGGCAAAACAGACGGCGGCCCTGACCGCGTAGACTGAACTGTCCGAAGTCTCCCCGAGCAGGATGCACGACGAGTCTGTGGATGCAACGGTCACGGTCTCCTGAGCCGGAAGCATCCGGAGCGCCTCGCCGTCTCCCGTCTCCCAGTCGTCGAACGGATAGGTCTCCTTGCCGTCCCTGTTGAACACGAACCTCCTTCCGGAGAGCCGCTCATGGAGGACCTCGGATGACAGGTCGAACTGCTGCCTGAACTCCTTGGCCAGCAGGTCCAACGACTCCATGTTTACCGTCGCGGCCACGTTAAGCTGAGTGTTCATGTTGCGCAACATGCATATCGCACGCACGGTTAATAAATATTGCGCAACATGCGCTTGCGCAATAGCCGTCGGGAGCGTGGCGCGACCAACTCTTCAAATAATGGGGCCAAGATGCGCAACAAGAGCACTAAAGAGGAGAGCAGTTGTCCACAGACCCGTCACCCCCCAACGTCACGGTCAAACTGAAGCGGGGCAGCTGGGAGATCGAGATAACCTCGCCAGCAGACAAGGTACAGCAGGCCGTGGAGAGCGTGATAGCCGGGATGGCATCGAAGGAGGAGGCGACGCTTGCGTCGCCGGAGAGCTCATCGGATGGGGCATCGGAGAAGCGGTTCGAGACCTGCAGGGGCGTCCTGCAGAAGATGTGGAAAGAGGGGTGGTTCGCGTCGGAGAGGACGCTCTCAGAGGTCGACGAGGAGATGGCCCGGCGAGGGTACCACTATGACAGGACCGCCGTGTCGCATGCACTAGTGGACCTCGTCCGCGAGGGCACGCTCTTCAGGGATGGCGCGATGAGGAACTACAGATATGTGCAGAAGTATCCTTCAAAGCCCCAGCCCGGCGCCTAGCCCGTCTTGGGGAATTTCTTCTGGAGCTGGGAATGCAGCCAGTGGACGCCCGTCGTAGTCACCTTGTACCGTCCTCCGCCCTCGGCATCTCTCCTCTCGACGGCGCCCGACTTGTTGAGCTCTGAGAGCCTAGAGCCGATCGTCTTCGCGTAGAGCGACGTCGCGACCTCCAGCTCCTGCACCGACATGTCGCCCCCGCCGCCCTTCCCCGAGAGGTTCGCCGCCTTCGCCGCTGTTAGCTGTAGCAGGATGACGTCCTTGTCGCTGAGCTTCCGGTCCTGGACCCAGACCCGAGGACCCTCCTCGGTGAATCGGATGTACTCCTTGAACATCAGCACCAGGTCGTTGAGCGAGTAGCTGACCGAGATGCTCTTCGCGAGGTCGATGTTCGGTATCTCCTTGGCGATGAACTCGTGCAGGGATCTGAACACCACGTCTGGCGAACCGGAGAAGTCCACCTTCACGTCACCATAGGACACGGACACAGAGAGCTGTCTTTCGCTCGACAATTATGAGAAGACCTCTCGCGACTTCCCCCGTGACCGCTTAAATGTTTGTCGAGCCGTCCGCGGGTTCCACCAGCTCTTCGCTGTCTGGTAGTATCAGGACCTGCGATGGGATGGTGAGGGTTGACGCCGTGTACACGTATTCACCGCCTTCGCTCTTGAACCTTCGTATCTTCGATGTTTTGGCGAGCCTGAGAAGCGCGACAGCGACCGATTGCTTCGGGTAGTTCAGGCCGTAGGACTGGAGCGCCTCACGGACGTCGGACAGCTTACGGGGCACCCTGCCCCACTGGTCAGAGAAGAACTTGGAGATGATGTCGCTCAGGGAATCGCCCTTCTCCACGGTGATGGAGGGAAGCTGCGAGGGGCCATGTGCCTCGCTGGGTGGTGGAGCTGAAGTGGGCTCGTTCGGTACGACCACCTGCCTCGGTTCGCTCCTCCCTGCGGGGAACTTCGATGCTATCTCGGGGATCAGCGCAATGGCCTCCCTTATCTGCTCCATCGGCGCCTCAACCTCCGCCTCGTTCTGGCCCGACCTGACTCTAATCTTGACTCTCTCCGGCGACGACAACGGAGAAAAAAAGCCGGGGGTTAGTTTCTAAACCTTTGCCTCGAGACACGCGCCAGCGAGGGCGCGTCGACGACCGGCGTCGCCACTCCTGTCGACGGACCCGTGGGCTCGGTCGGTGAGGCCGCCCCGGTCAGCACCGCGTCGAAATAGACCGCGGTCTCTACGACCAGAGATAGGGCGAGGAGCAGACTGTCCCCTGAAACGAGCCGCAGGATGAAGCCCACCATCATTACCGCGTTGGCGATTATGAAAGAGCCAAGATACGCCATGAAAGCCCGGTCCCTTTCCCTCATCCTGCGAAGACGGTCGATGGCGAACACTGCTATCCCGGTCATCACGACCGCCTCAAGGTAGAGGGCGTAGCTCTGCCAAGCCTGATAGACGAACGCGGTGGGTGTAAGAAACATCACGCCGGCCTGAAGTCCGAGCAGTGCCAGAAGGTTGGGACGTATCGCCTTCCGGAAGGCGAACAGCGTGAGACACATCTCTCCGACCATGGTGAAGACGAACCAGTAGGTCGTCAGGCTGTAGCTGACCTCCGATTCGACGTTCGCGAGAGAGTACCCCTGCCCGAGCGCGATGAGCCCTGAGGCCAGGTTGAAGGTCCATCCCATCAGTATCTCGCTGCCGAGGAGCAGCGCGATGTAGGACACTCTCAGGCCGGTCGTGTGCCTGAGGAGGCTGGACAACGGCAGCGGGCCTTTGCGATCCGTGTCACCCAGTATCCAGTACTGGGCGAAAAGCAGCACTCCTATCAGGTTCATGCCCACGCCCATGAAGACTGCTATCTCCCATATCGCCGCGTCACCCAGGGTGAAGTTCAGCGTGGTCAGGTAGAGGTAGGCGGGCCCGATCAGCATCGCCACCATCATGAAGAGCAGGAGCAGGACTATCGCCGCGTCGATGCCCGTCCTGGCCTTGACGGACCTCGTGAGCACCCAGCTCAGGAAGAGCACCATCAGGAAGGCGGCGGGTATCAGGTAGTAGACCAGGTAGGACATGACTCAGCGGCTCGCGCGGGGCCCGGCTGGGATGTTCATAGGTTTACTCTATCGGCCGACGCGACAGGGTCTTCTTTGCCGTGAAGTCTATGGGGCTCCCGACGAAGCCGTGGTCGGCGCTCTTGGAGAGGGGAGGGAGCGGTCTGTTGAGCTTCGTCCTCACCCAGTTGCGAGCATCGAAGAAGAACACGTTCTCGTACGGGCAGGCCGAGACACAGTCTCCCACCCCGATGCACTTGAAGCTCCTGAACTCACCCTTGTCTATGAACGACCCCGGCATGTCCGTGAGCCCTACCGGACAGACCCTCGCGCAGTCCTTGGTCTTGCAGTTGATGCAGGCGTTGCTGTCCTTGACCTTCAGTCTGAAGAGTCCCAACCTTGAGACGAGCTGGTTGAAAGAACCCCACATGCCGGTGGTCGAGCACCCGTACGTGCCCACAAAGGGGATCGTGACCCAGACCAGGTACCAGAGGAAGCTGAAGTAGAAAGCGAAGAAGAAGTATCCAGGGTCCTGCCCGAAGAACGAGAACCTAACCAGCCCGACTGAGGCAAGGTATGAAACCGCTGCGCTCGCCAGGAGCGAGACCCACACGACCGTGATGACCACCTTGTACGCCGACGGTATGCGGCTCGTCAGCAGGTGGCGGCCGATGCGCGAGGTGCGGTTGAACGAGCTCATAGCGTCTGTCGCCGTACCCTGGTACATCAGGGCCGCAGTGCAGAACAGAGAGCAGACCTGCCTCGCGCCGAACAGGAAGGAGAGACCCCCCGAGATCAGGTAGGTGGACACCAGCGCCAGAATCACGCTCGGGGCGAGGGCGCCAGCGGTGCCTAGCCCCATGCTCCAGCCCATCCAGGGCACGCTCGGCAGGGAGGACCCCAGCACGAACAACGGCAGAAAGAGGCTGTAGATAGCGTACGCCACTATCACGAGTGCGAGACGGACCTTCGTCTCGAACTCGCGCGCGTACTTGATCTTGAAGACGACGAGGGCGCCCATCTCGACGCCCATCATGGCGAGGAACCAGAACGAGGCTGTCACGCTGCTGGCCGCCACGACGAAATCGAAGAAAGCCGCACCCAGGACCCCTGGCAGAGACCCACCCAGCATCGCGAACGGCAGCGAAGTGAAGTATCCACGGCCGAGCGCGGCTACGTCCAGCACCCCTCCCATGAAGAACTCGGTGAGGAAGACCCCGCCCAGAAGGGCGAAGGTCCAGACGGGACGGGACTGCCAGGCGACCAGAGGCGGAACCGTGATCCCTCTCGCGTCCAGGACGAAGAGGAAGTAGACCCCCATCTCGACCGCTAGCGAGACGACAAACAGCAGGACATCCCCGCTCATGAGCCAGAGGAAGAGCCCCGCCATCATCAGGCTGTAGGCGCCGATGAGCCTCACGATGTACTTGGACGTCTTCTCCGACAGCGCCCGGTTCTGAAAGATGAACTCGAAGACGACGATGATGACCGCTATCATCACGAGGCTGTTCCCGACGAGAGCCGGAGTGGACCATTCCGGACCCGCGATGGCTGTGGGCGAGAGCACCATTATGGCGACCTGCAGCGCGATGAGCCACCTGAACGCCGCCGGAAGCCCCCTCCCGAGGAGGTGGAGGGTGACCGCCATCTCCGACGCCATGGTGAAGACGAACCAGTAGGTGCTCATCGACTCTACGAGACCCCCGGCCACGCTACCGCCCGACGTCGAAACCGCGCCCGAGAGTATCGCGAACGTCCACCCCATGAACATCTCCGAGAGGATGGCGAGGGCTACCACCGCGCTCACGGCGAGGACCCTGGCGGATGACCTCTCCTTGCTAGACGGGTCGCCGAGAGGCCTGTCGCCCCTGAAGAGGGCGACGAGCACGGGCAGGAGCCCCAAGCTCATGAACACCATGTTGAGAGCAACAAGCTCGAGGACCGTCAGCAGAGTGGGAACGTCGAGATAGATGGTGGCACTGGCGAACATCGATGCCATCATGGCGAGGAAGAAGACCACGATTCCCGCGTCGGTCAGTGTCTTCATCGCCGATGCTCTCTTGAGCAGCCATGCGGTGATTGCCGCCATGGCCCCGGCGACTACCCAAAGGAGAGGAAGGTCCATTCTCTGTGCCTGTGCGCTAAACTCTCGACGGTTCTAACGATATTAACGGTTGTGGCTCAGTGGTCCTGCGAGAGCCTCTTCCCTATCGTCTCGCTCACCCTGCCCCCGTCAGCCCTTCCCCTCGCGACCTTCATCACCTCGCCCATCACGGCACTGAAGGCTCGCTCGCCCTTCTCAGCTATCAGCGCCCTGTTCTTCTCGACGACCCGGCCCACGAGGTCCTCGAGCTCGGCATCGCTCATCATAGTTATCCCCAGCCTGGTCACCGCCTCGTCGACGGTCTTCACCTCTCCCGAGGCTACCGCCCTGACGACGTCGTAGACCGCCTCCTTGGCGAATAGCCCCGACTCCAACGCAAACGCGACCGCCTCCAGCAGTCCAGGGGTGACTCGGTCTTCGGGAATGCCGTCGTGCGTCAGTCGAGCGGGAATCTCCACGAGGAGGCTGGCTAGCACCGACCTGTCGAGCCTGAGCCTGGACGCCAGGTTCTCGTAGGTCGGCGTCTGGCCCGAGTCGTAGAGCCGCGTGGCCATATCCGCGCTCAAGGAATAAGCCCTCTCCAGTGCCTTGACCCTTTCTGTCCAGGGCAGCGGAAGTCCTTCCTCGGCCTTTCTGAGCGCATCGTCCGTGATGACTATGTCGGGGATGTCGGTCTCGGGATACATTCTTGCAGCGCCGGGCCTGGGGCGCATGTAGGCGGTCTCGCCGGTGTCGGTGGCGGTCCTCGTCTCCCGCGGGACGCCGTCTAGGGAGGCACTTAGACGGTCGACGACGAGAGAGACCACTCTAGCTACACGCTCGGCCGGTCCGGCCACCAGTACCAGCGCGGCGTCGTCCCCGACGGAGAGCCGCCTCCTGAGTTCGTCCTCCTCCGCGTCTGTGACCCTCTGCTTGCGGAACTCGTCGGAGTGCACGACCCCGCCCAGCGAGTTGGTCCTCGCTATCTCCGCGAGCTCCTTACCCAGCCGTATGCCGGGATAGGGCTCGAAGCCGAGAAGCCCGGCCATGCCCGGTGCGGCGACGCAGGCGACCGTCCCGCCTCCGGAGACGACCTTGCGTATTATCCCCTGACCCGGAGTAGCGAAGACAGCCGTCGCGTCTCCCGTCGTGCATTCGATCCTGCCGAGTCCTCTTTCCCTGGCTGCCGCGGCTATCATCAAGAGGCCCATCTGTCTGCACGCCTCGTACATCACGACCTTCGCGACGAGGTTGAGCTTCTGCACGCCCTTCACCTCCACGACACCGCCTCCCATCACCGATACGTTGAGGTCCTGCCTGATGGTCCCGAGCCCGCGAGCTACCCTTCCGGTCGACCTTAGCGCCCTGCCCAGGTACAGCGCCGCGCTCTCGACATCCTCAGGAATCCCCACCATGGGGTCGAGCGCGATCTCCACGAGCGGTACGCCAAGCCTGTCGAGCGCGTAGACCCTGCACGTCGGGTCCTCACCGACCACGCGGGAAGAGTCCTCCTCCACTGTGATGCTCTGCACCCCTACGGAATGCCCGTCGTAATTCAGCGAGCCTCCAAGGCCGACCACCGCCGTCCTCTGGAAGCCCGAGGTGTTGGAACCGTCGATCACTATCTTGCGCATGACGTGCACCTCGTCTACGACCCTCGCCCCGAGCATCCGTGAGATGATCACGCCCGTCTTGAGGGCGTCGGCGCTCATCGGGTGCGGAGGCTCCTCGTCGGCGTCGGTCATGCATGCAGACTCTGGGTTCCATACGTACCTGTTGACCTTACCCTTGTTGAATTCGAAGATGGCCGCCGGGTCGATGCGGCCCAGCTCGCTCTGGCTCGGCCGCAGACGCCTCTCGAATGAGAGGGGCAGCTCCTCGGACTTCATCGTCGGG
>CAZAMW010000054.1:0-8209 GCA_964486265.1 uncultured Nitrosopumilales archaeon
AGCAGACGCCGCGGTCCTCGTGGTCTCAGCGAAGACGGGGGAGAAGGACACGGCGCTCGGCCCAGGCGGCCAGGCGAGGGAGCACGCTTTCCTGCTGAAGACTCTCGGCGTCAACCAACTCGTCGTCTGCATCAACAAGATGGACGACCAGACGGTCAAGTACAGCGAACAGATGTTCAACAACGCCAAGCAGGACGTCGAGAACCTTCTCAAGGCCTCTGGCTACAACGTCTCCAAGATCCGCTTCATCCCCATCTCCGGCTGGACCGGAGAGAACGAGGTCAAGCCCTCGACTAACATGCCCTGGTACAAGGGACCGACCCTGCTCCAGGCGCTCGACGAGTTCGTGGAACCGCCCAAGCCTATCGACAAGCCGCTCCGTCTGCCGATTCAGGACGTCTACACCATCACAGGTGTCGGCACCGTCCCGGTCGGAAGGGTAGAGACCGGCAAGATCAAGGTCGGCGACTCAGTCATGATAATGCCAGAGGGCCTTCCGGCTGAGGTGAAGTCCATCGAGACCCACCACGTCGCCATGGAGGAAGCGATGGCCGGAGACAACATCGGGTTCAACCTCAGAGGAGTGTCAAAGACCGACTTCCACAGAGGAAGCGTCCTGGGGCCGACTAACGCTCCT
The DNA here is from genome assembly GCA_964486265.1 of uncultured Nitrosopumilales archaeon. Classification (GTDB taxonomy): domain Archaea; phylum Thermoproteota; class Nitrososphaeria; order Nitrososphaerales; family Gagatemarchaeaceae; genus Gagatemarchaeum. The sequence goes on from CAZAMW010000054.1 coordinate 638, forward strand.
CCCACGATCGCCAAGGAGTTCCTCGCCCAGATCATCGTGGTCTTCCACCCGACGGCAATAGCCGCAGGCTACACGCCGGTACTGCACGCCCACACCGCGCAGGTCGCGGCGACAATCACCGAGATAGTCGCGAAAATCGACCCGCGCACGGGCCAGCCGACGGAGGAGAAGCCAAAGACCATCAAGACGGGAGACTCGGCGATCGTCAAGATCACGCCTCTGCGCCCGGTGGTCCTCGAGACCTTCAAGGACTACGCTGAGCTCGGAAGGTTCGCCTTGAGAGACATGGGTTCCACGGTCGCAGCAGGCATCGTCCGCGAGATCACGGCCAAGGGCCAGGTCGAGAAGGCAGCCGCGAAGGCGTAGGCTGCCACCTTCCCTCGTTCCATTCGCAGCGCCGCGATTTTTTGCGGCCCGGTGTTTTCTTTGTTAGGCCTGCCAGTTAGGTAGATCGTACGTCGCTGCCGAGGATTATCGCTATCTTCCCTTTGGCGTTGCTGCCGCAACCTTTGGTATCGTAGTCGTGCCGTCCCCTGCTAACGTTTTCTAGCAAAGGAATGCACCCTTGAATCACCTTAATGAGGCCGTATCTTCTGCATGAGAAGAGGGCCTCTTCCTGCAGGGCCATGCGCATGCAGTCTTCGCGCCGACGGGAGTGTGCCAAAACTCCAAGCCAGCTACAACTAGGCGCTCGTGCTTTAGTAGCGCAATGCGGGATTCAACTTCGAAACGGCTGTACAACTACGGTCTTCGCAGTGAGACGCAGCGGGCCGTTCCGTAGGTGCTAACGTCTCGTTTTGTCTTCTGTCTTTTCGGCCTCATCTGCTTCCTTCTTGGTCTTGTGGATGGTCCCGTCTGGGTGATTCGGGGGTGAGTATACGGTACAGAGCTTTGACCTCCCGGTGGACACATTGATTACGTTGTGCCAGGTCCCCGCAGGAACGATTACGGCGTCGCCAGGACCAGCGATGTGTGTTTCTGTCCCGTTGTTCAGGACGAACCTGAACTTGCCCCGTTCCACGCGGAGAAACTGGTCAACATCCGGATGAACTTCATTGCCGATTTCCTCTCCCGCCTTCAGGCTCATCACCACGAGTTGAGCGTGCTCCCCGGTGTACAACACGCGTCTGAAGTACGTATTCTTGAGCGTCTGTTTCTCCACCGACCCGAAGTATCCGATCATTCTTGCTTTGCTCCCTCGAAAGCTCCGCCGAAACTCCTGACTGTTAAAGGTATTACGCGCCCGAAGAGGAGGGAGTCGGCCACGACGAAAAGGTTGCCGTTTGCCGTCGGGTCTCCAGATTCCACGCTGTCAGGACTCATCGATTCCCATTGCAACGCCAAACCCTGAGTATCCTGGATGGCGCCGAAGGGTCCTCGGTCGAAAGCAGGAAGGCGGGCAGCCCTCTCCGAGATGCGCATCATCAAGTATGTCAAGAATACTCCGCCAAGTTTGCTACGCCGCTGGGGTCCTCCCGAGTCCCGATCGGTCCGGACCTGAGTGTCGCTCCGACCTCTACCTGACCTCGCGCAGTCGCCCGGTCTTCACATCGTAGACGAAGCCGCGTATGTTCTCTTTTTTGGGGACGAAAGGACTCGCCTCGATTCTGGCGATGCTCTGTCTGACGTCAGCATCGAGCTCCGGGAACGCCTCCAGGGCGAACGCCGGCCTGATGCCGGTCTCGGCCTCGATTCGCTTCTTCACGTCGTCGTCCCTGAACGTAAGCATCCCGCAGTCGGTGTGATGGATGAGGACTATCTCTTGGGTCCCCAGAAGCCTCTGCGATATGACGAGGGAGCGGATCGCGTCGTCGGTCACCACGCCGCCCGCATTCCTGAAGATGTGGGCCTCGCCTTCTTCGAGTCCGAGGATCTTGTGGACGTCGAGTCTCGCGTCCATGCACGCCACGACCGCGAGCTTCATGCTCGGAGAGATCGGCAGGCTTCGTTTCCTGAAGTTGCTCGCGTACGTTTCGTTGTTCTTGAGCAGGCCATCGGTTTGAGACATGGAGTGTTACAACAACTTATGTTATATAATAATGCCTGAAAGGAATATGCGGAAGAGAATGTATATTCCTAGCTTGTCGGTTGTCACAGCAGCGCTGTCAGCCAGCATTTAATAGACCGTGAAAGGCCCAGCCACGATTAGAGATATGTCAAGTCCCAACGCGCCTTACGGGGCCTTCAAGTTCATGGTGACGATCGAAGGCGTAGCCGCGGCGTCCTTCATGGAGTGCGCCCTGCCCTCTGTGTCATTCGACGTCATCGACTACCGGTCCGGTGATGAAGCCGTCGCCAACGTACACAAACTGCCCGGGCTCGTCAGATACGGGAATCTCGTGCTGAAGCGCGGGCTCGTCAGCGGCGCGTCGACCCTCGCACTTTGGGACTGGTTCTCCAAGTTCGTCGCAGGCACCGGCTCTCCCACGAGGATTTCCGTCGTCTTGCTCGACTCCCAGAGAGCTCCGGTGATAACTTGGAGTTTCAGCAACTGTTGGCCCGTCAAATACGAGCTTCCGATCCTCAGCGGAGACGCCAGCGACATTGCGGTCGAGATGCTCGAGATCGCTGTGGAGGGCATCACGGTGACCGGTCCGGCCCAGGGCTCCTAGAAGTGAAGCTTCAAAGTGTCCGGGTCTTCGGCCGTGGGTCCCCAAAACCAGGTGCGGCCGAGGGTCATACTCGACGTGACCCTTGAGAAGGGCTTCTTCTACCTCGTCCTCAAGAACATCGGCGTGGAACCCGCCATGAGGGTCTCCACGAAGATCTCCCCCTGTATCATCGGTCCTGACGGCAAGAAGACCGTCAACGACCTGAACGTCTTCAGGAACGTCGAATTCTTGGCTCCTGGACGTGACTACAGCGTCTTGGTGGGTTCGGCCGTCGGATACTTCTCGGCGAAGCAGCCCAGCCGGGTCACCGCCGTGATATCCTATTCGGACGGAGACGGGAATGGTTTCAGCGAGACCATCGTTCACGACCTGGACATCTTCCGGGACCTTCCTCGCAGGCTGGACTAGGCCGCCTTAGCGCACGGAGAAGTACCCCTTCAGTGGCTCGGATGGGAGCAGGTATCCCGTCGCTTGGGCAGGACCCGAAGGTCTGAAGTCGAACGCCTCCATGAGGTCAGCGGCTGACGCGTCTCTCGTCGTCAGCGGCTGGAGGGAATGGACTGTCTCAATGAACTTGAGGGTAGATGTGAAGTCGGCTTGCGTGTGGTCGACTACTCCGTGCTTGGCGTGGGGCGAGACGATGAGACAGGGCACCCTGAAGCCGTACCCCATCCCGTCGACCTGCGGAGGTGTCATATGGTCGTACCACCCTCCCCAGTCGTCCCAGGTCAGGAAGATCGCCGTTGATGGCCAATATTCGCTCGACCTGACCGCGTCGATCAGCGCCATCACGTTCTGCTCGCCCAGGGTGATGTCGTAGGGCGGATGTTCGCTGGTGTTGTCCGAAGCCGGCATGACCCAGGAGACGCTCGGCAGGGCGTGTTTCTGGACGTCAGCGATGAACTGCTCTGTCTCCACGACCTTTGACATTCTCGCAGGGCTGGCTTGAAACGAGGCGAAACCAGGCAGGGGGTTCCAGTTGTTTAGGTATCCGCTGCCTCCCGCATAGTACTTCCATGTTACCCCCGCTTCGTCGAGCTCGTCCATGATGCACTTGAAATGGAACGCGTTGTTGTACACGGTATCCGACGTGAAGTCGAGTATGCCAGCGGAGCCGTCGCCGGTCAGGCCTCCCGACTGGGCCGCTATGAGGTAGAGATGGTTGGGCAGGCTCGGGCCCATCACCGATGTGTAGAAGTTGTCCATAAGCACAAACTCCGACGCGAGTCTCCAGTACTGGTCCAGCAGAGACGGGTCGAAATATCCCATCGTCAGGGGGGTCCTCGCGGCGGTGACGAACCCGTCCATCTTGCCTCCGTCGTAGGCTGTGTGGGCAGATGCCCACGAGTGGTCCATGTCCCGGGAAATGACAGGCTCGGATATGACAAACGGCTGGACAAACCGTGGCCCGGCCAGGTCACTGGGCTGCTTCACCGCCCCCACTATTCCGTTCGCGCCCGGGTACGTGCCGAAGTAGTTGTCGAAGGTGTGATTCTCCTCCATCATCACAATTATGTGTTCAATCGGGATCGACTTCGACCTTGGAGCCGACGCTGGCGCGGCTCTCGACCTTGCGGTCTCGTCACGAAGGATGCCCGAAGAGCCTAGAAGGGCCGCGCCACCCACGGTCGCGCCTAGAGCCGCCGATGATGCGAGAAACCGCCTTCTCGTGAAGCGTCTACCCTGGTAGCTCGGCTCCTCCCGTTCGTCGCGTCCCTTGTTCAAGTCTTAGACACCTTGCAGCGGCTGCCGCCGACGATTCGTGTCCCACACCGCTAATAATGTATGTGGTACAATCATCGCGCCTGCCGGTGCCGAAGAATCTTAAATAATCGCAGAGAGTAGCTTGAAATTCCTTGGTAGCGACCAAAGGCAGTGCCACGACCTTCGTGCGGGAAGCTACCGGTCTTGTTAAGGAGCTCTCGTGGTTCGACGTCTTCGTCTGGAGCGTCATCTTCTTCCCCTGGCTCACGAGCTGGTCGGGACTCTTCTGGGTGACTCCGGATTATTACCAGAACGTCGACTACTACCTCTCACTGGGAGCCTGGGCGGTCACCGCTCTCGTCGTTGTGGTTCTCTACTGGCAGCTGACGACCGTCATGCCCAGGTCAGGCGGCGACTATGTCTTCGTGTCACGGGCGATAGCAAGCTCGGCCGGCTTCGTTGCGAGCTTCATCTTTTACGTGGCTCTGCTCGCAGACCCAGCCTCGACGGGAGCGTTCTGGGGCTTCTCTGAAGCTGGGCTCCAGCTGTCTTTCTCAGGACAGATTCTCAACAACCCAGGAATCACGAACCTGGGTAACTTCCTCAGTCCGTTCACGACGTCGAGTCCTGCTACGCTCTTCGGCCTCAGCGCGCTGCTCCTAGCGGTGGGTGCAACGGGAATCATCCTCGGGGGCAGGGTCTTCAGGATGATAATCTACGGCTTCTTCGCGTTCGGCGCTGTCACCCTGCTCGTTGTCCTGGGTATGTTCGTGATGAACGGCCAGTCGGCCTTTGCGGCTGACTACGCCAAGTACTTCGCGGGGGGCGTCCCCGCGGTCTACGCAGCCGCAGCCAAGAACGGATACTCGACCGGCTACGACCTGGCGACCCTGGGCCTCATAGTCCCCGTGATCTTCGTGAGCCTCGGCCCGTTCCCAACGATGCAGATGGTAGGAGGCGAGATCAAGAACCCGAAGCGCTCGCTGCTCTACGGAGCCGTCGGAGCTGAGCTGGCTTCGATTGCGATCTTCCTGCTGATGACCTATCTCTTTGACCGCTCGATAGGGATATCGTTCCTTGAAGCCTGGACGGTCGTCAACAACTACTCCTCGACCGTCCCTTCCGCTCTCGCCATGGTCTTCTATCCCAACACCGCTCTCCTCTGGATAATCACAGCCGGCCTGTTCGTCGGGAACATCGGGTGGTGGTGGCTTGCGCTGGTCTTCGCCAGCAGGATACCGATGGCGTGGGCGTTCGACCGCGTCGTACCCACTCAGCTCGCCCATGTGAGCGATCGCTTTCACACGCCGACCACTGCGATCGTACTCACCGTTCTGCTCTCTACGATTCCCATGTACCTGATCTTTTTCACGTCCTTCATCAGCACTCAGCTCAACGGCACATTCCTGTTCACGATAGCCTGGCTCATATCGGCGGTCGCGGCGGTGGTGCTGCCGTTCCGCCGCAGGTCGATATTCGAGCGCTCTCAGAGCACAGCGAAGCTCGCCGGCATCCCCGTACTCTCGCTGATAGGGGTCGTCGCGATCGTCGTGCTCGGCTACCTGAGCTACAACGCCTTCACAAACCCTGCCATAGGACCAAGCGCCCTCAGTGCCAGGCTCGTCATCCTCGGCGTGATTGTCGCGTCGGTGGCCATCTATGCGGTTTCGTACTACCACAACAAGCGCAGGGGGTTTGACCTGAACCTCCTCTCGGGTGAGCTACCTCCCGAGTAGCCAGCCCTTCTTTGGTGACGCGGCCTCATGCTTTAATCATCGTTGCCTGCACACGGCCTCGGAGCGAGCTTGGCAAAGAACAGGCCGATGGATCACATTCCCAGACTTTACGAGGGAGAGAAGGTCGACGCGCACGCGCACATTGGCGAGTTCGGTGGATGGGCCAACGTGGCGTGCAGCGAGGATGAACTGCTCCGCTCGATGAAACTGTACAATGTCAAGAGGTCTGTGGTCTTCTACTGGGACAACGAGCTCGTCCGCAGGGCGGTGGCGAAGCATCCCAAGAGGCTGGTCGGCTGCGTGTGGCCCGACCCGAGGAGGACGGACGCGCCCACCCTCGTCCGGAAGGCCCTTACGGAGTGGGGCTTCAAGGGAATCAAGCTGCACCCGCTGGTCCACGCGTTCCTACCGAACGACGACATAGTCCACCCGATCATGGAGGAGGCGAGAAAGGCGGGAGTCCCCGTCCTCATACACTCGGGCCATCCACCATTCTCGCTTCCCTGGAGCATCGGCGAGCTCGCCGAGAACTTCAGGGATGTGAAGGTCGTTATGCTCCACATGGGCCACGGCCATGGCATCTACATCAAATCTGCGCTGGACGTAGCGAAGCGATTCGACAACGTCTATCTCGAGACCAGCGGAATGCCGATGCACACCAAGGTGAAGGAGGCGGTCGAGATACTGGGAGACGAGCGCGTAATGTACGGTTCCGACATACCATTTCACGACCCGTCGGTTGAGATAGGCCGGGTCTGCGCCTCCGGACTGTCCCGGGACCGGCTGGAACGCGTCTTCTACACGAACGCGACCGAGCTGCTGCGGTTGTAGCGCGCATCCGTCGAGCGGGTCTCTCCGCAGTGCACAGGTGAAGGACCGGGGCCGGACCTCTACTTGGGTCTCCGGCTCTATTCTCGTATTTAGTCATGGGTTTCCTTCTGGTCGACAAGATGCCCCACCTTGCATTTCGGACGGGCCGGAGGGTCTCAGGAGCCCGCTCGGCCGAATTTCCTCTCCAAAGACGTACGGCGCCTCGGGTCTCTCGAACTTCGGAGTGACCTTCGTCGCGGTCGCGGTGAGTGAGCAGGAGCGGCCACTCGCTGATGGCGCTACTTACGGGATTCTCGCTGACGATGCTGACCTTCGAGACCGACATCAAGCGGTTCCTTAATGAGTGACCCATTCATCCAGCGGCGAATCCAATTGTCAGGGCACAGCGCCGTCTCAGAGGTCGCCCGACCATCGATGAACGAGATAGTCATCGAGCACCTCAGCAAGAGCTACGGAAGGGTGAGGGCGCTGAGCGACGTCTCCCTCGGCGTCAGGGCCGGCGAGGTGGTCGGACTGCTCGGACCGAACGGTGCCGGTAAGAGCACCCTGATGAAGATTGTAGTGGGCATCCTGCGACCTACCAGCGGAAGGGTAAGTATAGCCGGAAGGGACCTCATAGATGAACCCGACTCAGCGAAGCGTTCTGTGGGCTACCTCCCGGAGAATCCCTCCCTCTACACCGGACTCAC
>CAZAMW010000055.1:0-1287 GCA_964486265.1 uncultured Nitrosopumilales archaeon
AGCGTCGCGACGACAAGGGTGTCGGGCCTCTTCAGGGCCTGCAGCCCCCGGCCTATCGCCGACGCGACCCTCCTCCCCTCGGCCTCGCTTATGCCCGGGTCTGCGAACATGGAGAGGACGCCCGAGACCACCACCAGCTTGGCGCCGCAGTACTCGACCGCCCCCGGGAGCTCCCGGATTATCGTGTCGGCGAGCTGGTACACGGTGAACGCCCTGCTCGTCATGACCCTTCTCATCGCCTTCTTCGGAGAGACGCCTGCGCTCTTGGCGAACCTCGAGAACAGGTAGAGGTCAGAGCAGTTCCCTCCGTCAGCGAAGACCGCGGTGGAGTCCATCCCGCCCGCTGCAGTGGGCAGCTGTGCCCTGAAGCAGAGGAGCTCGGCCAGCATCCCTGCCGGCCACTCCCGGAACACGGCCAGCTTGCCGGGTTCGAGCGGCTCCAGCAGGCTGTCGAGGCGCGGTATGCCCGACCTGAAGCCTCGCAACGAACTGGCGCTGCGGAAGTCGCCCCGGCGCACCCTCGGCCTGCTGGCGGAGAGCGCTATCCCGGCCCATCCCGGATGCACGGGCATCACCCTCCCGGCGACCGAGCCTTCGAGTGAGGCTCCGCACCCCGGGCACCTGTTCAGGAGCGCCTCCACTACCCTCCCGGCGTCGACGAGTCCCCTCGACACGCGCAGTACGCAGGTGCAGTCCGAGCAGAAGACCACGAAGTTCTGCCTGGCTTGCCGGGGTTGTCCCTCGGACAGAAAATGCAAATCCTGGTTTTCCGTTGTTAGCATCGTAAGAGAATCGGGTTGGCGCTTATAATCGCCAATCAGAATTCGTACGACCGTGGCTCCCGGAACAATATAAGCGCCAATGACGCGACGACGAACAATCCTTGAAGCTCGGGCTGGGCGGCAGCCTGGCGCCACCTGGAGTTCCTCCGACTCTGGTCCTCGGACACGGCCAGTCAGCTCTGGAGCCGCTTCCACTGCTTCGCGCGACCAGGGGGTATTCTTCGGACGTGCTTCTTGGGCCCTGGAGCAGCCCGAGCCGGCGACCGCGGAACGGATTTAAGACGAGCGCCCGGTCGGGCGTTCGAAGGTGTGGCCATGCCCTCCAGAAGCCTGCTGATAGCGGCGGTCTCGATCGTCGTAGGGGTATCCGTCGCGTTCTTCAACATGTTCCGGTGGGCCGACGTGCAGTACGCCGTCGCAGCGGCGGGGAAGAGCGCGGTGCAGCTCGTCCTCGACTGGCAGGTGCCCGTGCTCGGGGTGAACTTCGGGAACCTCGGCTACCTCA
>CAZAMW010000055.1:1297-8190 GCA_964486265.1 uncultured Nitrosopumilales archaeon
GCTCGTCCTCGACTTTTATCTCGCGCAGGCGCTCTCCACGGTCCTGGTCATCATCGGGCTCTACGCGTTCCACAGTGCCATCGTCTCGGCCAGGACCAGCGCGCCTCCTTCGATCCTCTCCGTGATGAAGGACGCGTTCGCCACGAAGAATGCGGTGCGGGTCGGTGCGGCGGTCGCGGCGGCGTATGCGGCGGTCTATGCTTTCGTCTCCAGCCTCGTCGTCTACCAGCCGAACGTTGACTTCGCCTCTGTTTACGGCGTGGCCGGGCTGAGCTGGGCTGCGTTCATCGAGGGAGCCACCGGCGCCACACCGGCGATCTACGTTTACCTCCCTTCCCAGCACCTGGGGATGCAGCTCCTTCCTCTCACCCTCCTCTTCATCTTCCTGGTCCCTATCCTCGTCGGCTTCAACGTCGTCCTAAGCTTCTTCGCGCTCCGGTTCTCCTCGTTCCCCCAGAGCGGCAGATGGCTGGCGACTTCTGGGGCGGTGTTCGGCCTCTTCACCGCCTGTCCGACGTGCGCGGGCCTCTTTCTGGCCAGTTCGATAGGCGGCGTGGGGACGACCCTGGCCCTGGCCCTCGCCCCCTTCCAGCTGCTGTTCGTTGCGGTGACGCTCCCAGTCCTCCTCTTGGGGCCGATCCTTACGGCAGTTAGCGTCCAGAGGTCCTACGAGGCGAGCTGCAGGCTCCCCGAGGCCGCTTCCTCTCCGCGGATCAATACCGGATAATTGTTTAAATCGCTATTGATAGCGGCGAGTCCAGATTCAACGGAGATCATCTAGGATTGACACTTCGGGATTATGCGCGGCTCATAAAGCCGAGGATCATACCACTTCTCGTGCTGGTGGCGCTAGCCTCGGCGATAATGGCCGCCAGGTCGATCCCGTCCCCTCTGGTCCTCGTGGGCCTCTTCGCGGCGGGCACGCTCTCGTCGGCCGGCGCCCTCGCGATAAACAGCTACCTCGAGATCGACATCGACTCGAAGATGAAGAGGACCAGGAGCCGACCACTGCCCTCGAACGCCGTCCCCAAGGCCAACGCGCTGGCTTTCGGCGTGTCCCTACTCATCCTCGGCGTGCTGGTCTCCTTCTTCACCCTGAACGTCTACGCCACGCTCTTCATCGCCCTGGGCGCCGTCGTCTACGTGCCGGTCTACACCATCGTGCTCAAGCCCCGTACGAGCTGGAACATCGTGCTAGGGGGATTCGCGGGCAGCTGCGCGGCGCTCGCCGGATGGTACGCCGTGACGCTCGCAGACCCGCTGATAGCCTGGATTCTCGCTGCGCTGGTCTTCGTCTGGACCCCTAGCCACTTTTGGAGCCTCGCGGTCATAACCGAGTCCGACTACTCCGCAGCGGGCATCCCGATGCTCCCCTCCGTGGTGGGCAGCAAGAGAGCGGCCCAGTTCATCGTGGTCAACACGCTCCTGCTCATACCCATCAGCCTGCTCTTCTACCTCTACCTGGCGGGGACAGGGGAGCTGGTCTATCTCGTAGGGGCCTTCGCATTCGACCTCGGGATACTCGCGACCAACATCAAGCTCCTCCTCAAGCCCACCAAACAGAACGCCTTCCTCGCGTTCAAGTTCTCCAGCCCGTACCTCGCGGTGATATTCGTCCTTGGTTGCGTGGCGGTCCTCGTCTAGCTCGAAACTCTTAACTAACGTTCCGGGTCCCGGTCGTCAAGAACGATGAGTCTGTCAAAATACCTCGTCTACGCGACGATACTCTCGACCTTCGTCCTGATAGTCTGGGGTGCCTACCTGACGGCTGGGAACTGGGGTGGCGACTGCGGCACGACCATCGGCGGGCCTCTGGTCAGCAGCGACTGGCCCTACTGCAACGGAAGCCTGGCGATCCCCAACCCGGCGGTCAACTACGGCTCCCTCGTCGAGTACATCCACAGGACGCTCAGCGTGGTCGTCTCGGTCTTCCTGCTGGCCGCGACCGTGGCGGTCTGGAGGATGAAGCCACGTCCCGTCCCCGTCGCTAGGGCGATGCTCCTCGCCCTGTTCATGCTTGTAGTCCAGGTCGGGCTCGGCGATGTCGTCGTCAACTCCGACCTCAACGCCATAGTCACGGCTGGCCACCTGGCGAACGCCACGGCCCTCTTCGCCGTGATGGTCATCGGCGGCGTCTACATGCACATACACGAGAAACGGTAGGACAAGACAGATAGCCCACGTCTCCCCGACGCTTCCCATGGGGACGGAGAGGCTCGTCGTCGATGCGATGCTGGGCAGTCTCGCCAGGAAGCTCAGGATATTCGGCTTCGACGCAGTGTACTTCAGGGAGGGTAGCGATTCAGAACTTCTCCGGATGGCGCTCGGCGAGCGGAGGGTACTCTTGACGTCAGACCGCGCCCTCTCCGAACGCGCCCGTGCCAGGGGTGCGCCGTGCCTGCTCATCGAGGGTTCCAGCGACCGCGAACGACTGGAAGTACTCTGGAGCTCTGCCAGCGCGGGCGGGGTCGAACTCTCGCCGGGACCGTCCAGGTGCGCCGTCTGTGGCACCGTGCTGGAACCGTTGAAACGCGCGGACGTCAGGGGACTCGTCCCCGAGCGCGTGGCGGCGAGCCACAGAGCCTACTTCCGATGCCCCGGATGTAACAAGCTTTACTGGAAGGGTGGCCACTGGACGAGGCTCAGGAAGCTCTCCTCCATAGTCGCACGTCGATAACAATTTAACCGCGCCGGAGTCCTCGCGACCGATGACGCTTACCGACGAGCAGGGGGTGGAGCTCTTGGGGTTGGCCAGGACGACGGTCGACGGCTTCGTCAGGTCCGGCCAGGTTCCCAGTTTCGAGGTGAGGCGCGCCCCCTTCCTCAGGGAGGTCCGGGGGGTCTTTGTCACGCTCAAGACGGCCGACGACGAGCTCAGGGGTTGCATCGGCCTGCCCTATCCCGTGAAGGAGCTGGGAGAGGCTGTGGTCGAGGCAGCGGTCGGGGCTGCCGCCTACGACCCGCGCTTCCCGAGAGTACGACCCGAGGAGCTGGACGGACTACTCGGGGAGGTGAGCGCGCTCACCAAACCGCAAAGAATCGAGTACTCGTCCCCTCTAGAGCTGCCACGACTCGTCCGGATAGGCGAGGACGGGCTGATAGTCTCTAACGAGCGCACCAGCGGCCTTCTGCTACCGCAGGTCGCGACCGAGCACAGCATGGCCGCGGAGGACTTTCTCTCGCACACGTGCATGAAGGCGGGGCTCCCGGCGGACGCCTGGCTCAGCGGCGGCGTCTTGGTGCAGACCTTTCAGGCCGAAATCTTCTCCGAGGCGTCCCCGCGTGGGACGACCAGAAGAGAACTGGAATAGAGCTACTTGAAGAGGGTCTACGTCGGCATCTTCGGCTCCGGTCTCGGCCACGCGTCAAGGATGATGGCCGTCAGCCGTAGGCTCGTGCAGGATGGTTGCGAGCTGCAGTTCTCCAGCTCGGGCGAGTCGACACGCTACGTCAGGAGGCAGGGCTACAGATGCAACGACATCCCTCTCGTCGACGTTGTCTTCACCGACACCGGTTCCTTCTCCGCCAAGGAGACCATGAAGGTCGCCCCGTGGCTCTTCGTCAAGGTCTTCAAGCAGGCGGGTGTCGAGGCGAGGAACATGATGCGCTTCGGGCCTGAAGCGGTCCTGAGCGACTCCCTCCTCTCGACGGTTATGGCCTCCAAGCTCCTGGGCTTGAAGAGCGTAACTGTCGTCAACCAGCTGAAGCTCGTCTCGTCCCCGAAGACCCCTCGCATCGCAGCCGAGCTTCTAACCAACGGGAGCATCACGGTGGGGAACGAGTTCTGGGAGCTCAGCGACAGGATCCTCTTCCCCGACCTGCCCCCGCCTTTCACCATAAGCGAACGCAACCTTTGGGGGGCCGGGAGCGCTGGCAAGAGGGCGGAATACATCGGGTTTCTTACCCCGCCCAGGTCGGACTTCGTTGACCCGGAGACAGCCAAGCTGCTCCGGTCCCCGCGGAAGCTTATCTTCTGGCAGGTCTCCGGTCCGGCGAAGACCAGGGCGAGCCTTCTCCCGAAGGTAAAGAAGGTCGCGTCGGCGCTCAAGGACGACTACCTGTCGATAGTCTCGGCGGGGAACCCCATCGGCAGCAGCATCCCTCTCGCCTTCGAGGGTGGATTCATCTACGACTGGTGCCCAGCCAAGGACGCGATGATAGACCGCTGCGACTTTTTCGTCTCGCGCGCTGGACACGTCACGATATCGGACCTCATCCTTCGCGGCAAGGCCTCTGTGCTGATACCTATACAGGCCCAGATGGAGCAGATGGGCAACGCCGCCAAGGCTGAGAAGCTTGGCGTAGCGGTCGAGATGCCCGAAGACCGGCTCACCGAGGCGTCCTTTAGGGACGCTTTCGCCAGGCTGAGCACGGACGAGACCGCCCGAAGACTGCGGGAGCTGAGGGTGTACTCTAACGGTTTCGATGCAATCGGTTCGATCGTATCTGCGCTCCGCTTCTAGCGGAGTATTCCGTCGAGGACTCCGTTGATGTCCGACTCCTTCCCGCCGTAGCTCTTGACGACGTAGGCCGGACTCTTGGCGGTCAGCGAGAGGTCCGCTTTCGCGTCCAAGTCCTTCCTTCTCAACCCCAGGCGGTCCAGCTTCGACCTCACCTCATCCTCCTGGAGCAGGAGCAGCGGCAGGCTCACGAGCGGATAGGCCCGAAACTTCTTGGCGACCTCGAGGCCTCTGCACTCCGGATGGACTCCGACCAGTGTTGCACCTTTTTTTCCCTCGAGCCAGGCGGCCACTCTCCCTCCGGGGCTGCCGTCTCCCTCCAGAACCTCGAGCGAAATGCTACCTGCGTCAGCCCGCCTTGACAGCTCGGCGTACAGCCTCGCCGCCTGTCTTAGCGACTCGTCGTCCGCCCTCGAATGTACGAGCGTAACCGAGTACCCCGAGAGGACCGCCAGCCATGCCACAACCGCGCTGTGGTATCCACCCGAGACGAGGCAGAAGACCTTCACCTTCCTCGAGGTCGGGACCCCTCCGGGACCCTTTTTCAGCTGGACGCCCACTACCCCTCTGTCGGCGGCCATCACTATCCTGAACGTTACATCGGGCCGCCTCTCGTCGACCCGCGTCCCCTTCACCGCCTTGAGAACCGAGCCGTTCCCGTCGAGGAGGACGTCCCCCTCCTCCTGGCCGCTCCGCTCGACCTGCGCGTCGAGCCTGAAGGTCGAGCCCTCTTTGAGGTATCTTCCTGCGAGAAACCGCAGGTGCGCGGTCAGCGCGCCTCTCCCCTCGAACGCGTAACCCACCGCTATCCAGTCGACGCCGGGAAGGTGCGCCAGCCTGCGTGCGACCGCCACGGGGTCATCGTTCTCCACGATGAGGGACCTGCCAGACCTGCCCACCGCCTGGCGCCTTAGCGCCAGCTTCGATGCGGCGGTCCGGTGCAGGTCGTCCAGGTCGCCGTTCCCCGACCACCCCACGAGCGCTGCCGTACTCACGTCTGGAGAGCCGATGCACGACGTTTTTAAGTCGACTAGAGACCGAAACGTCCGGTCATGGAGAGCCCTGCAAGGAGGCTTCGCGCCAGACAGGTCTTCAGCGCGGAAAGCGGGGAGAGCGTGGAGCTGAAGGGATGGGTCGCGACCAAGAGCTCGATGGGCGGTCTCATATTCGCGGTCGTCAGAGACGGGACCGGGTACGTCCAGGTATCGGCGAAGAAGGGCGTGACGCCTCCCGACTCGATGATGGCGATGCAGACGGCCACGAAAGAGTCGGCGGTGGTCGTAAGAGGAGTCGTCCGGGAGGACGCGAGGGCTCCTGGCGGACGGGAGGTCTCGGTCAGAGACTTTCGCGTCGTCTCGCTCGCTGAACCGTGGCCGATCACCAAGACCGCTGCGGCGTCGCCGTCGTACCTCTATGACGTCCGCCACCTGAGCATAAGGAGCCGGAAGGTGGGAGCTACCATGAAGGTCAGGTCCGAGGTCGTGGCGGCCTGCTTCGACTACTTCCGCGAGAGGGGGTTCACCCTGATCAGCGCCCCCACGTTCGTGCAGACGGCAGTGGAGGGCGGCTCGACGCTGTTCGGCGTCGACTACTTTGGAAAGAAGGTGAACCTCAGCCAGAGCGCGCAGTTCTATGAGGAGGCAGCGCTGGCGTCCCTGGAGAAGGTGTGGATCTATCAGCCTGCCTTCAGGGCCGAGAAGTCAAGGACGCCTAAGCACCTGACCGAGTTCTGGATGGTAGAGGCCGAACAGGCCTTTGCTGGGCAACCCGACAACCTGAAGCTCCAGGAGGAGCTCCTC
This sequence comes from uncultured Nitrosopumilales archaeon, assembly GCA_964486265.1. GTDB lineage: Archaea > Thermoproteota > Nitrososphaeria > Nitrososphaerales > Gagatemarchaeaceae > Gagatemarchaeum. The sequence continues at coordinate 7,557 of CAZAMW010000055.1, forward strand.
GCCTTCATCGTGAAGCGGGTCGTGGAGAACCGGGGGGAGGAGTTGAAGGTTCTGGGCAGGACCGTTGCCGTCCCTTCCGTACCCTTCGACCGTGTCTCCTACGATGAGGTGCGCGGCATCGCTGCGAAGGAGGGGATAGCCTTCGAGTGGGGTGAGGACGTCCCGACGGACGCCGAGCGCCTCGTTTCCCTTGCCCATCAGAGCCCCTTCTTCATCACCGACTATCCGCTCTCGGCGCGCTCGTTTTACCACATGACATACCCGGACAGGCCGAAGGTCACAATGTCAGCGGACCTGATAGCCCCCGGAGGGTTCGGGGAACTAGCTACAGGAGGTCAGAGGATCGCCGACCTGGCGCTGCTCGTGGAGAGGATCAAGAGCCAGGACCTCCCCGCCTCGGCCTTCGGGTGGTACCTGGACCTCAGGAAGTATGGCATGCCCGAGCACTCCGGGTTCGGCATGGGCGTCGAGAGGGTGACGCGCTGGCTTGCGGGGCTGAAGCACATCAGAGGCGCCAGCCTCTTCCCGAGGACGATGACACGCGTCTCGCCTTAGCCGGCCGCATGTTCTTCGTTGGTGGCCATAGGGGCCCTCGAGGTCCGCTAACGCTTATTTAGCGTGGGACGAGCAGCCA
>CAZAMW010000056.1:0-8188 GCA_964486265.1 uncultured Nitrosopumilales archaeon
CGCGCGAGCAGGAAGAAGAAGCTCGTGATAGTAGACGAAAGAGGGAGAAAGATGCACATCGACGGAGGATACACGGGCAGGATGCAGACCGCTGACCCGACGGTGCCGGACGCGCTCCTCGAGAAGGGCTTCATCCCAGTGGTATCTCCGGTCGCCATGGGCGAAGAGTCGGAGCCCCTCAACGTCGACTCTGACAGGGCCGCCACCTACCTCGCGAGGGGTTCAAAGGCCGATGCCATCCTCTTCCTCACCGACGTCAGGGGGCTCACCCTGGAAGGCAGGTTCGTAGACAGGCTCACGGTCGAGCAAGCGCGGCAGTCTGTCCCGAAGATAGGGTTCGGTATGCAGAAGAAGATCCTGGCGGGGATAGAGGCGATGGAAGGTGGAGTGAAGGAGGTGATAGTCGCATCTGGCTTCGGCGCGGCCCCCGTCACGGCCGCGATTGAGCACCAGGGCTGCACGGTGATCGGTTCATGATGAACGTCATGCAAACGGAGGACGAGTACGGCCCGCAGACGTACCAGAAGTATCCGGTCGTCATAGTGCGCGGATTAGGAGCCGAGCTCTGGGACGACGCTGGGAACCAGTACATCGACTGCATGGGTGGATATGGGGTGGCGATCGTCGGCCACTCGAACCCCGAAGTCGTAGCGGCGATCAAGGCCCAGGCCGAGAAGCTGATCACCTGCCACGGGTCGCTCTACAACGACGCGCGCGCGGAGTTCTTCGAGAAGCTCATCGCATGCTCCCCGAAGGGTCTCGATTCTGTCTTCCTCTCGAACAGCGGGGCGGAAGCGAACGAGGTCGCCCTGAAGCTTGCGAAGAAGTACACCGGCAAGAAGGGAATAATCGCCATGAAGGGCGCCTATCACGGGAAGACCGCCGGCGCCCTCTCGGCGACGTGGAACAAGAAGTACAAGGAGGCCTTCGAACCGCTCGTACCCAACTACAGCCACGTCACCTACGGCGACCTCGCCGAGCTTGAGGCTGCGGTCGGGCCTGACACGGCCGCGGTGATCATCGAGCCCGTACAGGGGGAAGGCGGCGTCATCCTGCCGCCCGAGGGGTACATGAAGGGCGTGAGAGAGGTCTGCGACAGGAAAGGCATCCTGATGATCGCAGACGAAGTGCAGAGCGGCCTGGGAAGGACCGGCAAGCTCTGGGCCCTCCAGAACTGGGGCGTGGTGCCCGACATCATGACCGCGGCAAAGGGGCTTGCGGGCGGCGTCCCGATAGGCGCGACGGTCACGAGGAAGGAGGTGATGCACGTACTGAAGAAGGGCGAGCAGACCAGCACCTTCGGAGGGAACCCTCTCTCGTGCGCCGCGGGTTCGGCAACCCTGGACTACATCATCAAGAACGACCTACCAGGGCAGGCCGTCACCAAGGGCGCGTTTTTCCTTCAGCAGTTGAAGTTCCTGGGTTCGAGGCACAACATCACAAGGGAGGCTAGGGGGATGGGCCTGATGCTGGCTTTCGAGATGCGCGTCGACATCCAGAGCATCATCCTCAACTCTGTCAAGGAACGCGTCCTCTACACGTATTCGGGGAGGACCATCCTCAGGCTGCTACCTCCTTTGGTGATAACCGAGACCCAGATCCGGCACGTCATCGACTCGCTGGACAAGGTCCTCTCGATGGAGAAGAGGTCGAATGGATAGGCTGGACGAGCAGATCGTCGCGCTCCTCCGGGATGACTCCCGGCTCTCCTTCGTCGAGATAGCGTCTAAAGTGAAGCTCTCCGAGGCTGCGGTCAGGAGACGGGTCGCGAACCTCGCGAGTTCCGGCGTAATCCGCAAGTTCACCGTCGAGCTGAACGAGCCCGAGCTAACCAGCGCTATCACCTACATCTCGGTCAACCCCTCACATCCGACCTCGGAGGTCAGCAAGAGCATCCGGGGCATCGTCGGAGTAGAGACGATCTACGAGACTACAGGGCAGTTTGACATAGCCGCCATCATCAAGGGTCCAAACATAGCTGAGGTCAACAAGTCGGTAGAAGAGATTCGCAGGTTGACCGGCGTTATCAACACGAATACCACCATCGTGCTGCGCACTATCCGTTAAGCGGAGACGAATATCGTTAATAATGTCCCCGGGGACCAGTCGGAAACTCGAGTAGCTGGTAAGATGTCGTCGTTCACTATCCTCTATGATGTTATCCGGTGGGAGGAGAAGGCCATAGCGGACGCTGCAAAAAAGAGGGGGGTCGACGTACACCTGGTCGACGCGCGCGAGATGGCTTTCGAGGTCACCTCGAAGAGCTCGGGACTCGAGGACCACGTCGTGCTCGAGCGCTGCGTGAGCCACTACCGGAACATACACGCACCCGCTGCACTGGAATCGATGGGCCACAGGGTCGTCAACAGCTTCCAGACCGCCAACATCTCGAGCAACAAGCTGTTCTGCAGCCTCGCGCTCGCCAAGGCGGGCATTCCTACCCCGCGCACCTTCCTCGCCTTCACCGAAGCCTCGGCAAAGAAGTCGTTGGAGAAACTGGGCTATCCCGGGGTGATCAAGCCGGTCGTGGGGAGCTGGGGCAGGCTCTCTGCCCTGGTCAAGGACGAGGACTTTGCGACCGCCCTCATCGAGGACCGCGAGTACATGTATCCCATGTACCAGGTCTACTACATTCAGGAGTTCGTGAAACGACCGCCGAGGGACATCAGGTCGTTCGTCGTCGGGGGGAAGACGATCGCCGCGATCTACAGGCTGTCCTCCACGGATTGGAGGACGAACACCGCGAGGGGAGGCAAGGCGATACCGTGCCCGGTCACGGAGGAGCTGAATGATCTTTCGATAAGGTCAGCCAAGGCCGTAGGTGGGGAGATCGTCGGGGTGGACCTGATGGAATCCGCCCAGGGCATGCTCGTCCATGAGGTAAACAACACGACCGAGTTCAAGAACACCGTGCCCGCCACGGGCATCGACATCCCCGGATTCATGGTAGACTACCTCGTCTCGCTGGAGAAGAGATAGCCCGTGCAAAAGGAACTCGAGCTCCTCCTAGACTCGCTGGAGGTTTATTCCCCTTCGACGAAGGAAGGGGCGATGTCCGCGCTCCTTCAAGCCAGGATGCGCAGGCTGGGCTTCAGGAACGTGCGTACGGATGAGGCCGGGAACGCAATCGGCGAGGTCGGCTCCGGGAGACCCCATCTGCTCCTCTGCGGGCACATGGACACGATACCCGGTCGGCTCCCCGTGAGGCGCGAAGGCGACCGAATCTACGGAAGGGGCGCGGCCGACGCCAAGTCTCCGATGTGCGCCATGATATCTGCAGCTTCGCAGTTCGACGGGCCGCCGCACGTGACGGTCGCATGTGTCACGCGGGAGGAAGGAGACAGCCTCGGCGTCAACACACTGATAGACGCTGGCGGAGACTACGACGCGGCGGTCTTCGGTGAGCCTGGAGGTGCGCAGAGGCTCGCAGTGGGCTACAGGGGGAGGGTCGAGGCGCGCCTGACCGTCGACACCCCTGGAGGTCACGCTGCTTCATCATGGCTTCATCCTAGTGCTGTAGACCACGCCCTGCAGGTCTTCTCTAGGATGAAGGCGTACGAGAGGCGTAGGCAGGTCGACGATGACCACTTCCGCTCGGTCAACATCTCGCTCACGCTCATCCGCGGAGGTAGTTACTCCAACGTCATCCCAAGGAGGTGCGCCGCCACGCTCGACGTCAGGGTTCCCCCGGGCCTTTCCGCTCACGACGTGAAGTCCGAGCTGACAGCCATCATCGAGAATCACGCCCACAGAAGCCCGGGCGTCGCGCTGAAGCTGGCTTTCGAGGAGCCCACTGAGCCCTACGAGGCCCCGACCGACTCTCTGGTGGTCAGGGCCTTTCAGCGCTCGATACTCACGAACCTGAAGACCCGACCAATTTTCACGCACAAGACCGGGACAGGAGACATGAACACCATGGCCGAGAGGATGGGGATCCCGTGCGTCACGTACGGCCCAGGGGACTCCAAGCTGGAGCACACGGACGGCGAATTCGTGGAGGTCTCCGACTACCTGAACTCCATATCGGTGTTGAAGGGCGTCCTCGGAGAGTTCGGCAAGCTTTCCTCCGCGCGCTAGAACCGCGCTTCAGAAAAGAAGATAACACGACCTCCGGAGAGCTGGTGCTCCGAGATTTTTTTATTGACGAGCACGCCAGCCAGCGTCGCGGGAGCGAAGAACAAAGGGCAGGGCTGGATGTGGTCAGTCCTTCCGCTCAACGCCGGCGTGCAGGGTTTCAGCACGATGGTGCCTCTCTACATCCTGTTCCTTGGCGGCAACGTCGTCCAGGTTGCACTCTTCACCACGCTCTACAACGCGGTCCTGATCCCGTCTTCGATATTTTGGGGGCGGCTCACCGACCGATGGGCCCGGAGAAGGGTCTTCTTCGTCATCACCTGCCTTGGGACGACGGTCTTCTTCGCGGCCATGTTCCTCCTGCCCAACCTGGACGACCTGGCCGCCTTGTACGGGGGCCTGGGGTTCGTCGTGAGCGCGAACGCGGTGGCGGCAAACCTGCTGGTGATGGAGACCTCCGAGAAGAAGAACTGGATATCCTCGTACTCCAACCTATCGCTCGTCTCGAACCTCGGGTCAATAATCGGAGTCGCGGTAGGTTTCGTCTGGGCGAGCGCTCTGCCGCTCGGGGCGTTCCTCATCTTCTGCGCTGCGGCGACGGCCGCGTCAGTCGTGCTGTCCTACGCGTTGATCTCGGAGCCCGTCCTGCCGCTCGAGGCTGAGCACGCGCCGCTCAACCCTGCGAGGGTGCTACACGGGGTGACCACGTTCGTCCACCACTTCGTCGTCTCGAGAGGGATGGCAAAGGACGCGCTGAGAGTCCTCCGCGCCACGCGGGCGGGGGCGATCACGGGGAGGGTCCTGTTGTTCTTCTCGACCTTCCTTTTTACGACGTCGAGCGCGTTCCTGAACACGTCGTTCAGCCCCTTCCTTGTCGACTCGGCCGTCACCGACAACGAGGTCTTCGCGATATCACTGGTCAACATCATCATCCAGACGATGGCCTACCGCTGGATGGGGAGTTTCATCAAGAGGCTCGGCGGCGTAAGGATAGGCCCGAACTCGGTTCTGCTTCGCACGTTCCTCTACATGGTCTTCGCGGGGGCGGCTCTTGTATCCCGGGGGACCCTTCTCTTCCTCATCGCGTCGGTCGTCTACGCTGGAACGGGGGTGGCCTACGCTCTATGGAACTCCTCCACGTCGGTGACGCTGCTCTCCAACCTCGGCCCGGGCCGTCAGGGAAACCTCCTGGGAGGGTACGCAGCGCTTGGCGCTCTCGGAACCGTAGCCGGTTCGCTCTTCACAGGTTACATCTCCTACTACGACGGGTACTCCACGACCTTCACGGTGGCGGCGGCGATAATGCTTGGCTCATTCTTCGTGCTGGAAGCCGCCCTTAAGGCGCTGGGCTATACGCAAAGGCAGGCGCCTACCGAGAGCCGCTGAGCGGTCAGTTCACGAGCTTGTACTTCAGACGGGCCTTGCTAAGGGCAGATATCAGCGACTTGGTGTGCTCCATGTTCTGGGTCTCGAGGGTAAGCGTGACTTCGGCCCTGCCTATGGGGATGTCCTTCCCTACCCTGTCGTGCTCAACCTTCACGACGTTGGCCCTTGACAGCGCGACCACGTCGAGGATGTCCTTCAGCGCGCCCGGCTTGTCCGATAGCGTCACCTTGACCCTGAGCAGCCTGTGCTCGCGTTCCAGTCCCTTGGCCACAATCTGGTCGAGCGTGTACATGTCAATGTTCCCTCCGCTGACGACGATGCCGCATGGACCTGCCGGCGCCCTGACCACGCCGGCCAGGCAGGCGCCGACGCCGGCAGCGCCGGCCGGTTCAGCGACGGTCTTGATCCTCTCAAGCATCACGAATATGGCCTCGGCTATGTCCTCGTCGCTGACGAGGACCATGTCATCGACCAGCTTCCTCACCAGCTTGTAGTCGAGCTTACCGGGCTGCTTCACGGCGATACCATCCGCTATCGTCTCCTCGGCCTTGAACGGGACTATGCGGGCCGTCTTGAAGGCCATGTACATGCTCGGAAACGCCTGCGACTGGACCCCGATGACCTTCACCTTGGGTTTGATCGCTTTGGCGGCTACGGCGATGCCCGATATCAGGCCACCGCCTCCGACCGGCACGACTATGGTCTCCAACTCGGGTGCCGAATCGAGCATCTCCAGCCCGACGGTCCCCTGTCCCGCTATGACCTTCGGGTCGTCGAAGGGATGTACGAAGATGGAACCCTCCTTCTCAGCGACCTTCTTAGCCATCTCGAGGGTCTCGTCGAATATCCTTCCGTGCAGGATCACTCTGGCACCGTAGCCCTTGGTGGCGTCAACCTTGGCCGGCGAGGCGCCCTCGGGCATCACGATCGTCGACTTGGTGTCGAGGAGCGTCGCCGCATGTGCGACGCCCTGCGCATGGTTTCCTGCCGATGCCGCTACCACGCCCCTCTGCCTCTCGGAATCGGACAGCGAGTGTATCTTGTTGTACGCTCCCCTGAGCTTGAACGAGCCGGTCCTCTGCGTGTTCTCCATCTTCAGGAGGAGGTCCATGCCCGACAGCTCGCTGAGGACGCGCGACCTGTCTAGCGAGGTCACCCGAACCGCTCCCTTGAGGACCTCGGCAGCGGCTTCAACGTCCTTCAGCGTGACGTCCTGCTCGCTCATGCAGCGTCAACCTTCGAACGGGTCGCCGAGGTTCCAGTCAGGGCTCTTGTACTTCTCGAGGAGGGATTCGGCCGCGCTCCGCTCCCTTTCGTTAGGCGTGTCTGTTTCAAGCTCTCTCCCTGTCTTCTCGGCGGCAGCTTCCCTTAGCGATGCGATAAATGAAGATAGCTCGATGCCCGTGTTGGCCATCCTCATCGGTCTGCTCCTCACGTATCTCCTCTCCAGGCGGACCTTGGCGGGTTCGGTGAGCCTCTTTGCCTCCTCCAGGTCGGCCGTCAACAGGAACGTGCCGTGACACAGGACACCGTCCTTGGCGATGTACCCCGCCATCCCGCTCACCTTGCCGCCTCCGGAAAGGATCCTGTTGGGCTCCTCGAGCCAGGTCTCGACACCACACCTGGCCGATGCACGATTGACCAGCTCCGCGGCCATGCCGAAGAGCTCGGTCACACCCCACACGTACTTCACCGTCCCCGACGAAAATCCCCTCCCCACGAACAGCGACCAGTTCACGTTCCCCGGCCCATGGTAGACCGCCCCCCCGGCGGTAATCCTCCTGACCACGGGGATACCTGCAGCGGCGCAATAATCCAGGTCCGTCTCGTACCGGGGGAGCTGGCCCCGGCCCACGACGACGGACCTCTCGTTAGCCCATACCCTCAGAATCATCCCCCGGTTCTCCCTCAGCAGCGCCTCCTCCATGGCGAGGTTCGCGTGGGCGCCCTTGGCTCCTTCCAGGATGAACCTGCCCGGTCCGTCCGCCTCGTCGCTGTCGCTCAAGCGACCCGCCAGGGTCGCGCAGAGCTTTAAAGCCACAGCCGAGCCGCGCACGCCCGTCTTGTCCAGGTCGAGCTACCGTCTGCTGCCCAACATCGCGCTCGCGGATATAGCGTTCAGGGCGAATGCGGGGTCCCTCAGCGAGCTATTCGAGTCCTGCGCCCGCGCCCTTACCGATGTTATGGTCGACCGTCGGAGCCTCAGGGCCGGAGAGACCAGGACGCTGGTGCTCAGGGCCGAGGGCCTGGACGGCCTCCTCTACGACTTTCTGACCCAGCTGATAATAATGAAGGACGTCGACTCCCTCCTGTTCAAGGAGTTCGACGTGAAGGTCGACAGGGAGGGCAAGAGCCTCACCTCCGAGTTCCGCGGAGAGCCTATCGACCGGGAAAGGCACAGACTGCGTAACGATGTGAAAGCGGTGACTATGCACATGTTCGGGGTAAGTCGAAGCGGAGCGCGCTACTCGGCCACAGTAGTACTTGACATCTAGCTGGCAGCGTCTGCAAAGACTTAAAGTCTGACGCGATTTCGTCCGCCGGACGCATCCGGTCATTTCAGTTGTCAGCCTCATCTAAGTTCAAACAGGTGTCGGACGTCGTGTGGGAGGTACCCGCCTCCTACAAGGAAGGGATGAACGTCCCTGCGCGCATCTACGCGACGAAGAAGCTGCTCGACGGTATGGACCAGGGGGTCTTCGAGCAGGTCACCAACGTCGCTGCGCTT
>CAZAMW010000057.1:0-6309 GCA_964486265.1 uncultured Nitrosopumilales archaeon
CTCAGGCAGCTCTCCAGTTTCACGATCCAGCTCTGGGTCTGTGCGACCACCTCCGAGAAGAAGGAGAGGGCCCTGGTCGTCCAGGGTTCCGACAGGAAGGGCTCCCAGTACGCGCTCTCGATAGGGAGGGACGGCAAGCTCACACTGCGCATCAGGGACGCGGCCGGAAAGACGGACGAGATAAGGGCGGAGAAGCCCATGGCCCCGTTCAACTGGTATTTCATTGCAGCCTCGTACAGCCACCGCAGCTCCAGGGCCACGCTGGTCCAGCGTGTGATCCAGCCGGACCCCCGGAACGAGCTCGACTCCACGGTCCAGAAAGTCCTCAAGACGGGGACGTTGGGAGCCAACGACTCGGACCTGTGTATGGCGGCCGTGCTTCAGAAGGACGGTTCGAAGCGGAAGTGCCTCAACGGCAAGCTAGACGGCGTGAAGGTCTTCTCGAGGGTCTTGTCCTTCGCCGAGCTCGGGGCGCTGGATACGGCGTCCTGGACTAGGGCGCCCGGGCTCGTGGGCGCCTGGGACTTTGCCCACGACACCCAGTCCAGCACGGTCAAGGACCTCTCGAAGAACAGGCTGCACGGGCAGGCGCTGAACTTCCCGACCAGGGCCGTGACCGGACACAACTGGACCGGTGACGTCCACGACTTCCGTCAGGCGCCGAAGGAATACAACGCGATACACTTCCACGACGACGACCAGGGCCACGCTGGCTGGAAGGTGGACTTCCAGTACAGGGTACCGCCCGGGTTGAAGAGCGGGGTCTACGCAGCGCGCCTGCATGCGGGGTCCGACGAGGACTACGTACCCTTCTTCGTCATCCCGCCAAGGGGCAGGGCGTCCGCCAAGATAGCGTTCCTCGTCCCCACCTTCAGCTACATGGCCTACGGCAACGAGGAGACCCTCGTGACGGCCGGGACCGGGAAGAAGCTCGGGGTGGCATCCGGGACCAGGTATCCCAGGCAGCCGCAGGACGTCTACGTCGTGATGAACCACCTGATGAGCGTCTACGACCATCACAACGACGACAGCGGCGTCTGCTACGTCTCCAGCCTGAGGCCCATTCTGAACATGCGCCCCAAGTACGACATGCCCGGGCTCTGGGAGGGCAAGGGTGCCCCGCATCAGTTCAACGCCGACCTCCACCTTGTCGACTGGCTCGAGCAAAAGGGGTTCGAGTACGACGTCGTGACGGACGAGGACCTCCATCACGAGGGCGAAGCGGTGATCGCCCAGTACAACCTGGTCATGACGGGTTCGCACCCCGAGTACTGGTCTGGTCGGATGCTTGACGCCATGCAGGCCTACCTCAACGGCGGTGGGAGGCTGATGTACATGGGAGGGAACGGCTTCTACTGGGTCACCCAGGTCAACCCGGAGGACCCACACAACTTCGAGGTGAGGCGGTGGGGAGGCACCGGGACCTGGAACGCCAAGCCCGGAGAGTTCCGCCTGAGCACCACGGGGGAGATGGGCGGTCTCTGGAGGAACAGGAACAGGGCTCCCAACAAGATGCTCGGGGTGGGTTTCACCGCCCAGGGCTTCGACTCCAACCGTCCGTACGTGCGTGAGAAGGACAGCTTCGACCCGAGGATGGCGTTCATCTTCAAGGGCATAGGCGCCAAGGAGGTCATAGGTGGGTTCCCGTCGCTCGTCCAGAATGCGGGCGCCGCCGGCTTCGAGATAGACCGGCTGGACTTCTCGCTGGGCACCCCAGCGAACACCCTCCTCCTGGCCAGCGCCAAGGGGTTCAGCAACAGCTACCAGCACGTTCTGGAGGAGAACACCATGTCGGACGACAAACAGGGAGGTCAGTTCAACGACCTAGTCCGTGCCGACATCGCCTACGTGCCCTATCCCAAAGGTGGCGCAGTCTTCTCAGTCGGCTCAATAGCCTGGTATGCGTCTCTGTCGTACAACAGGTACGACAACAACGTCTCTCGACTCACAGAGAACGTGGTATCGAGATTCGCCTCGGACAGACCACTGCCTTAGGCGGCCTCGGGCTGGGGAGCGATGTCTCTTGAACAAGCCTGAGAGCGTCCCGGCGGGCGTCCAGCTAGTCCCATACCCCCGGGAGGTGAAGCGCGCGCCCGGAAGGACCGTCCTGACCGCGTCGGCGACCATCGAGCTCTCCCCGAGACCGGACGCCCGGCTGAAGTTGGCTTCTGAGATGGTGCGAAGGAAGCTCGACGGCGCTGGCGACGGACCTTCGGCCGGGGTGAGGTTGGCGTCACTCTCCGCCCTCGGCTCGAAGAGCGCATGGCTCGACGAAAGGCTGCGCAGGTTCCTCGAGGGGGCGGATGACGATGGCGCCTACGTCCTCAGCGTCGGCGGCGGAGGTGCGGTCGTCGTGGGGAGGACGTCGCTCGGTGCGTTGTACGGAGCGCAGACCCTCCTGCAGCTCATGGAGCGGAAGGATGCCGACTACTCCCTTCAGAACCTCGAGGTCAGGGACTTTCCGGCGGTGAAGGACCGGTACCTGGCCATCGCCATGTCGTGGTACGCCGGCTACGGCAGGGTGGGCTTCGGTTCCCAACTCTGGGGGCGCGAGCAGTGGTTCTGGTTCATCGACTGGTGCCTTGAGCACAAGGTGAACGGGGTGAACATCTGCATGTACGGATACTACCCCTTCAGGTTCGATGAGTACCCCGAGACGGTCTTCAGGGACGTCGAGACGACCACCTGGCTCCAGGAGGCGGGGAGAGAGGCCAAGGTCCTCTACACCCACCCCAATGTCGCCGATGAGTTCCTTCCGGAGCTGACCCGATACGCCAACCTCCGGGGCATCACGGTCCTGTGCTACCTGGGTCTGAACACCTTCAACGGAGGGTACGCCCTCGCCCATCCCGAGAGCCGGTACCAGTCCGACGACCCCAAGAAGTTCCATCAGTTCATGTACAACCTCTGCCCGAGCCGTCCGGACGTCAGGAGGTTCTTCGACGCCACCATCCGGAGGCTCCTGCAGATGGGTTTCAACGGTATACTGCTCGAGGAGAGCGAGGGGAGCGGCTTCTGCGAGTGCGGCTCTTGCAGGAAGGCATACTATGGGAAGGACGAAGACTCCCGAAGCGCGCTCCACAAGGCAGACTACGAGCTCTTCAACCGGCTGTACTCGGTGGCGAAGGGGGAGAGGAAGGACGCCGTCATCGGTATCAGGGCCTGGAGGATGGGGTCCGAGACGGGAGTGGACGACCTCAGGGTGGGCAGGAGGCAGGTGCCGGCCGAGACGCTTGTCTACTGGTCCAACGGGATGGACGCAAAGAAGTTCGGCGGTTGGGTCGAGGTATTCGGGCCCGACCGGATAGCAGGCCAGGACGCAGAGTGCCTCGGGTTCTCGACCCTCTACGACGGCCTGGTCTACATGTTCCCGCGGCAGTACGCCAGCTACATCAAGTTCGTCAACCACGGCTACAGGCCGGAGTACCCCCAGTCTCTGGAGATGGACGTCAGGCAGTATCTTCTGGCCGCCAAGCACCGTTGCAGAGGTGTACTGGGCTACGCCTTCAACTGGAACGGATGGGAGCTCGCCCCTCTTTCTCTATCCCAGTACGGATGGAACCCGGGTGCCTTCTCCCTGCCCGACTTTGTCCGGTACGGCTACCTCCACCAGTTCGGCAAGGCAGGGGGTGACGTCGCCAGGGCGGTCTGGGACCTCCCGCTCGTCCTCGAGACCAGGGTCTGTGAGGGCGCTGGCTCCGTCCCCCGCGATGACCCGGTAAGCGGAGGCCTTGCCGGCCTTACGTCCCTCCAGGTCCCTACCCGGTTCGGCGAGGGAAAAGGCGAGGAGAAGGCGCTCGAGGCGGACCTCGTCAAGGCCAGAGCGTCTCTCCGGCTTCTCCTGGGTATCGACGTGCGCGGAATGTCGGAACAGAATCGCATAACCCTCTCCTACCTCAGGCACGCGGCCGAACGGACGACGTACATCTGCCTGGCCGCTCTCGAGTACAGGAAGGCCCTGGCGGCCGAACGCTCCGGCGCCCCCAAGGAACTGGCCCTGCAGCACTTCAGAGACGCCCTGGGATGGACGCTCGAGGACTACAGAGTGGTCAGGGAGAGCGCCTTCGACCTGAAGGAGGAGTTCCATTCGAGGATCCTCAGGGCAATCGATACCATCTCCGGGAGGGTCGCCAAGTACGAGAAGACACGTTAGCCGGCCGGACGCGTTCCTTTTCCCGAAACTTTGAATTTTTATGTAAAAACTAAGATTGTCTCCAAATCTACTACTTTTCTGCTACCTCGGTAGACATAAATATCCGCCGCCATCTTCCGGTGGACTATATTGACCGGCTCAGAGGATAACACGTCGGCTATGCGGAAAGCTGCTCGCAAGAGCAATAACGCGGGAGAAGATGCGATTCGGCAGTACATGAACAACAGAGTGTCGAGAAGGGCCGCTATGGGCACCGGTGCCAAGGTTGGCATCGGAGTCGTAGTCGCTGCGATTGCTGGTGTGGGCATTTACGAGGCCTATGCGGCTAGCCAGGGTACGAGCACTAGCACCACCACCACGTCCTCTCAGCAGACAACTTCAAGCCAGCAGACAACTTCAAGCCAGCAGACAACCACCACGACCTCCAGCCAGGCGAGCGGCGGAAACAACCTGACCTTCGTCCACTGGAGCTTCGAGAACGCCCAGATCACCCAGTACGTAAAGACGTTCGACACAGAGAACAACTTCAACACTACCGAAGACGTGCTCGACAACAACAACTACAACCCGCTCATCGAGTCACTCTTCGCCTCCGGAGCCAAGGTTGACATGAACTATGCTAACGGTTACGAGGTACCAAGGCTTCTGAACCTGGGCTACTGCCAGGACTTCACCAGCTTCCCGAACATCTCGACCATCGCGTCAGAGATGTACCCATCCATCGTGGAGTCACTCAGCACGGCAGCTGGCGTCCAGTACGGCCTCTGCTACTACTGGTCAGCCAGACCGTGGTGCACAGTGAACGATGCGGTCCTCAACAAGACTTCGCTCGCCGGCCAGAGACCAGTCTCCTGGACCGACCTCTGGACTCAGTCCGGTCCGACAGTACAGAAGGCGGGAGTCGTCCAGTATCCGTGCATCCCGAACTGGTTCGCAGCGAACTATGGCATCGGCTGGGACTTCATGGGCGAGATGCAGAACTCGAACAACGACCCGACCGGCATAAATGTACTCTTCAACAAGAGCTTCGAGCCGGTCTTCGACACGACTGGCCCGGCGGCAGACCTGCTCACCCAGTGGGCGAGTGCCACAAAGGGCGGCGTCGTCGACCCAGCGGTCTTCTCGCAGGCGTCCGAGTCGGACACCGTGGCCTCCGGAAGCACCGGGAACTACGCCTACGTCACGACCGCCTTCTACGACTGGCAGTCGCTGAACGAGCCGAGCACCGCCAACATCCCAGTGGGTGACTCGAACCTGTGTCCACCGACCTCTCAGCAGGCCGGCTGGGGACAGATAGAGACCGGAGTCTACTGCTGGCCGGTGAAGAACAACAACTCCACTGGCGCAACCGACATGATCTCGTGGTTCGGATACGAGGACCCGACGACGGGCAAGAGGATCACCCAGCCAGAATGGGCGATCGAAGCCGCTCTCGGTTCCGGATTCCCTGACACACTCGAAGACCCCAACGTCATCGCAGGATACCAGGCCTGGCTCGGAAGCCGCACTACCTCTGTTCTGAACATCGTGCAGCAGAACACAGCGGCGATCGGAACGCCGTTCGCCTGGAAGTCGCTGGCATTCGTGCCCTGGCTGGATACCATCTATCCGGTGCTGGGCTCAGTGGCGTCAGGGGTCCTCGGCGTAAGCGCCGGACTCACGACGATGCTGAACGTAGCGAACTCGCAGTACAAGACGTACTACGGGTCCTCCTCGACCTAAGTCGCTTAGGAACGAGATACGGGGGAATAGAGAAGGGCATGGCGAGGGACGATACCCGAACGGGTCTCGCTCTCGTCCTGCCACTCATCATTCTCGAATTCGTCGTCGCCCTTTATCCGATGGCGTATTCTTTCTGGTTAAGCATTCACAACGCAGGACTCATCGGCGGCATCCAGGGCTACGTCGGAGCGGCCAACTACGCCAAGGTCTTCACGGACCCCTTCGTAGCCGACGCGGCTATGGTCTCGGTAAGGTTCGTGGCCGAGGTCGTGGCCCTGGTCTTCCTTATCGGCATGGGGCTGGCGCTGCTCCTCAACGAGCCGCTCCCCGGGCGCTCCTTCCTCAAGGTCATAATCATCCTGCCGTGGGCGCTCTCCGAGTTCGCGGTCGCCATCACGGGCAGGTTCTTCCTCGATTCTAGCTACGGTTTCCTC
>CAZAMW010000057.1:6319-8169 GCA_964486265.1 uncultured Nitrosopumilales archaeon
TTTCTGTTCCTGGACCAGCAGAACTCAGTCGAATGGCTGGCCATATTCTACGCTTGGAACTTTGCCCCTATAGGAGCGTTCTTCATCCTGTCCTCCCTCCAGACCATCCCTGAGGACCTGTACAAGGCCGCGAAGATAGACGGGGCATCGATATTCAGCAGGTTCCGGAAGGTAACGTTCCCATACGTCCGCTACTCGGTCCTCATCACGCTGGTCCTCGCCACCATCCAGGCAGCGGGCTCGGTCGTCATAGCCTTCACCCTCACGGGCGGAGGCCCGGGCAACGCATCCGAGCCGATCACGCTCTACGCCTTCACCGTCTTCTTTGACGAAGGCAACTACGGCTACGGCTCAGCGATATCCTGGCTCACCCTCGCGTGCATCGCCGTCGCGACCACGACTTACTTCCTGCTCCTGGCGAGGAGAAAGTAGATGGTATCCACCCGCAGAAGGTACACACTCTACCTCTGCGCGATAGTAGCGACGGTCTGGAGCGTATCCCCCGTCTATCAGATATTCAGCGCGTCCTTCATGAACCCGAAGGAGCTGATCTCCCACAATCTCTTTCCTCCCACGCCCAACATCAACAACTATCTCAGGCTATTCGGCTTCATCACGACGACGGCTGGCGGGCAGATATTCGGCCTCACCTCCGAAGTTGAGAAGGGGCTCACGAACAGCGTCATCGTCGCAGTACTCGTTATGGCCATCACCATGGCCGCGACGGTCCCTGCGGGATACGCCCTCGGTAGGCTCCGTCTGAGGGGCAGGTCGGCGATGGTGGGGCTGCTGCTGGGCAGCAGGACCCTGCCGCCCGTCTCTGTCGCGCTCCCGTACTACTTCTATTTCACGGCACTCCACATCAGGGGCACGATAATCGGCGTGGTCATCATCCAGATGAGCATCACGATACCGCTCGTCGCCTGGGTGCTGATGGGCTTCTTCAGCGCCCTGCCGAGGGACATCGAGATGTCTGCTAGGATGGACGGCTGTACAAGGTTCCAGGCATTCAGGAGGGCCCTGCTGCCCCTCGCCGCGCCCGGAATAGCGGCCAGCGCGGTCATCGCGTTTCTGTTCTCCTGGAACGACTTCTTCTACAGCTGGCTCATTTCGAGCGGCAGCCCCGCGCAGACTTTCAACACCTCGCTCACGGCGTTCCTCGGCCAGGCGTCCGGCAGCGCACCCGACCCGACGATATTCGCTGGAGCCGTCGTGATCCAGGTCGTGGTAGCCATCGTAGTAGCCGGCGTACTCCAGAAGTACATCACCAGCCTCAAGATCGTCGACCCGGGTACCGTAGCCCAGTAAGCGCCGCGCGGACCTCGTCCCTGAGACAACAAGACAGATAAGACGACCGCGAGGCTCGAATCCGCCCATGGCGACGACCAGAAGAACGGCCATTCTGGTCTTGCTCTCCGCCGTCGCCGTGGTGTACAGCCTGCTCCCCATCTACGACATGTTCAATCTGTCGTTCATGACAGGCAGCCAGCTGGCCCGTCCCTTTCTCTTCCCCCCTACGCCGAGCCTTGAGAACTATCTCCGGCTCGTCGGGCTGCTGCCGTTCCAGGAGGCCATGGCCGTGAGGCAGGGGGTCGTCAACAGCGTCATCGTGGCCCTGTCCGTGATGGCCGCCACCATGGCGGTAGCCGTCCCCGGAGGCTATGCGCTGGGACGGCTGCAGATGAAGGGCCGGAGCATGGTCCTGGGCGTGATGATAGGGACTAGGCTGGTCCCTCCCCTGACGGTGCTGCTTCCCTACTACTTCCTCTTCAAGGCCCTCCACCTCTGGGGGACCATCCCAGGACTCGTCATCATCCAGATGAGCATCACCGTGCCCATCGTCTCATGGG
>CAZAMW010000058.1:0-8122 GCA_964486265.1 uncultured Nitrosopumilales archaeon
GAGCCGAGCGAGGATTCTTGCGATTCTCGTCATCTCGTCGAAGCTCAGGAGCTCCTGCGACTCCATCCACGTGGGATGCTGAGGCATGCAGAAGTTGCACCTGAAGTTGCACCTGTCCGTGACCGACATGCGCAGCTTGCGCGCGTGCCTGCCGAAGGAATCGACAAGTGCGTCGGCCTCGGCAACACCCCGGGAGAGGCTCATACCAATGTTGGGCACGCGGCGCGCAATTAAACTTATCAGCCAAAAGTATCAAACTATATCCAATGCGATATCTGTATATACTACCGATGGGGCCGCACCGGTAGAAAAAAATGCCCGAACGACCAGAACGGACCGACTCGAAGTCGCTTACGCACCCTCAGGGAGCTCCGAGAGGTCTGCTGCTCCACTACATGCTTCGGAAGATTGCTCAGAGTCCGTGCCACGGATACGAGATCCTCCAGGACATCGACAGCAAGACGGAGGGGGCGTGGAGACCGGGAGCGGGGTCGATCTATCCAATACTGAAGAAGCTGGTCGCGAACGGCTACATCAAGGCGAACGAAGGG
The DNA here is from genome assembly GCA_964486265.1 of uncultured Nitrosopumilales archaeon. GTDB lineage: Archaea > Thermoproteota > Nitrososphaeria > Nitrososphaerales > Gagatemarchaeaceae > Gagatemarchaeum. Next base: position 552 of record CAZAMW010000058.1, read on the forward strand.
ACGAGAAGCGCCGACAGGAAGGTCTACTCCATAACGCCAAGGGGTCTCGACTCAATAAAGGAGGACGAGAAACTATTCCTCAACTCGGGCAGGAACTGGATGGCAATGAGGAGGCTCTTCGTGGAGCTCATCCAGCCGGAGCACCTCACCAGGTTCATGAGCGAGGGGACCAAGGGCCAGTTCGAGCTGACTCAGGAGATAATCACGTCGAAGATGGATGTCATGCCTCCGAAGGACAGGGAGTACATCCTGAAGGAGTACATCCTAAACCTGGAGCGCCAGCTTGAATGGGCGAACAGGGCTCTCAAGGAGACGAAGCCGGTGCCCGAGGTCAAGGGCAGAAAGTGATAGTTTAGAATGATGTCCAGCCAGCAGGAGACGACGCCGGTTTCAAAAGCGATCGTCGAGGTCGAAGGTCTCACCAAGACCTACGACGGGAAGTTCAAGGCGGTCGACGGCGTGAGCTTCCAGATAGAAGAGGGAGAGATATTCGGGTTCCTGGGGCCAAACGGAGCAGGCAAGAGCACGACGATCAACATGCTGACGACGCTGCTCTCACCGAGCTCCGGTCACGCCGTCGTCTGCGGGTTCGACGTCCACAAGCACGCGAACGATGTCCGGCGCAACGTCGGGATCGTCCCCCAGGAGTATACCGCCGACGAGGACATGACGGGGATGGCCAACATCCTTCTCTGCGCTGACCTCTACGGCATCCCGCGCAGCGACTCGAAGCCTCACGCCATGGAGCTGCTCAAGCTCGTCGAGCTGCAGGACGCGGCGAACAGGAAGGTCAAGACCTACTCGGGCGGGATGCGGAGGAGACTTGAGCTGGCCTGTGGGCTGATCAACTATCCGAAGCTGCTCTTCATGGACGAGCCGACGCTCGGGCTTGACGTCCAGACGCGTGCCGCAGTCTGGAAGTACATACGGATGTTGAAGCAAGAGTACCACATGACTCTTTTTCTTACGACCCACTACCTGGAAGAGGCGGATTCTCTGTGCGACAGGATAGCGATAATCGACCACGGACACATAATCAAGATAGGCACCCCGACGGAGCTGAAGGATGGTGTCGGGGGAGACGTGATAGTCGTTGGGGTGGCGGATGGAGAGGTCGACCTCTCTCCAGACATTGGGAAACTGGAGCTCGTGAAGGAGGTGAAGAAGAACGGCAACGAGTATCGCATAAAGGCGGAGTCGGGAGAGGAGGCGTCACCTCAGATAATGGACCTGATCAGGTCCAAGGGTCTGCACGTCACGAAGATATCGCTGACAAAGCCCAGCCTCGATGAGGCCTACCTGGAGCTGACGGGACGGACGCTGAGGGAGGAGGAGACGAACAGGTGGGCGACCATGAGCCAGCGCATAACGATGGCGAGGGCGCGCTCCTAGTGGGTGATGGGAATGGACAGCTCAAAGGTACCGGAAGAGAACCTCACGAGGACGACGACGGTCCAGGAGACGGTACCCGAAACCATGGAGTCACCGGCGCCGAGGTCGATGCCCAAGCTCAACACGAGCCCTCTCCACGGCCTGTGGGCTCTGACGCTCAGGGACCTGAGGAAGTGGTACACCAACCCGTACCAGCTCTTGATATCGCTGATCCAGCCCGTCGTGTGGCTGGGGATATTCGGTAAGGCGCTCAACTTCGGTACGTTCATCTCGCAGTCGGGTGCCCCGCCCGCCGTCCAGAACCAGATACTGTTGAGCACGTTCGGGACGATCTCGTACTTCTCCTTCCTCTCGGTGGGGATGCTCGCCTCGATCATCCTCTTCACGGCGGCCTTCAGCGGTATGTCTGTCGTCTTCGACAGGAGGTTCGGCTTCCTGAACAAGGCTCTGAGCACGCCGGTCAGCCGCGGAGCCATCGTCGTGTCCAAAGTCCTCCAGAGCGGTGTAAGGTCGCTCATCCAGGCGGGCATGGTGCTCCTCATAGCGGTGGTGCTCGGGATGGACGTGAGCAGCTTCTCCGTGGTCGGGCTGTTGGGGGCGTTCACGCTGCTCTTCTTCATGGGATTCGCGCTCTCGTCCCTCTTCGTTACGCTGGCGCTCAGGTCCAGCGACTGGCAGACGCAGATGGCCATCATCAACCTCCTGAACCTGCCCCTGCTCTTCGCCTCGAACGCGCTCTTCCCGGTGAAGATCATGCCGACGTGGCTGCAGTACGTTGTCAAGTTCAACCCGGTGAGCTACGCCATAGACGGGGCGAGGCAGCTGCTGCTGGGAACGGCGGGAGTTCCATCGGGGATCTACAACCCTCTCTGGCTGGACTTCACGGTCATCACGGCCTTCGCGGTCGCCCTGACGGCGATCGGCGTGGTCATGTCTTGGAAGCTCCTGACCAAGTAGGAGCGGGACCACGCGACCGAACGTCCCTCGACCATTCTAATGCATAAATAGAAACCGGGGGCCGGACTGCGGCATTCATGAAGTCCGAGGATGAGCTGGGAGACTGGCGCAGAAGCCACTACTCTACCCAGGTCACTCCTGAGATAGACTCTGAGCAGGTGACGCTCTTCGGCTGGGTCAGCAGCGTGAGGACGCAGGGCGGCATCACGTTCCTCATCGTCAACGACAAGGAGGGCATGTTCCAGGTGACCACCGTGAAGGGTAGGGCGAGCGACGAGCTCGTGGAGAAGGTCGCCGGGATAGGCGAGCACACGAGCATCGGAGTGAAGGGGACGGTCACGAAGATAGCCAAGGCACCGAACGGCGCCGAGGTCGTCCCTAGCCAGATCAAGGTGTTCAACCACGCTGAGAAGCCGCCCTTCAGCGTCTTCGGGGGTGAGCTCCCGTCCATCGACAAGCGCCTGGACATCAGGTCGGTCGACCTCAGAAGGGAAAAGGCGCAGGCGCTCTTCAAGATCCAGAGGGTACTGCAGCGCAGCCTCAGGAGCTTCTTCGACGAGAGGGGTTACTCCGAAGTGAGGACTCCGAAGCTGATCTCCACCGCGACGGAGGGCGGGGCTTCGCTCTTCTCGGTCCTCTACTACAACAGGCCGGCCTTCCTGACCCAGAGCCCCCAGCTCTACAAGGAGGAGCTCACGCTGCCGTTCGAGAAGGTCTACGAGATAGGTCCGGCGTTCCGGGCGGAGGAGTCTCGCACGCAGAAGCACCTCAGCGAGATAACTTCAATAGACATCGAGGAGGCCTTCGTCGACTACAACGACGTGATGGACACGCTGGAGGCTCTGATCAAGAGGGCGGCCGCCGAGGTGGCCGATGCGTGCGCGAGGGAGTTCGAGAAGCTGAAGAGGGACCCTGTCGCAGTCCCGAAGAGCTTCGAGAGGCTGACGTACGACTCAGTAGTGGACGAGGTCAGGGCGAGGAGAAGCGGGATATCCTGGGGAGACGACATTACGGGTCAGGACGTCGAGGAACTCGGCAGGACCCACGGAAGCTTCTACTTCATCACCGACTGGCCGACCGCGGCGAAGCCGTTCTACATCAGACCCAAGACCGCTACGCCGAAGGTCAGCGAGTCGTTCGACCTCATGCACGGCGCCCTCGAACTCGCTTCGGGCGGGACTCGCGTCGAGTCCAAGGCGATGCTGGTGAAGAGGCTGAAGGAACAGAAGCTGAAGCCCCAAGCGTTCGAGTATCACCTCGGCGTCTTCGACTACGGCATGCCTCCGCACGCGGGCTTCGGCCTCGGCCTCGAGCGCCTGATGATGGTCCTCACAGGAGAGCAAAACATAAGGGATGTCACACTCTTTCCCAGGGACAAGCTCAGGCTGACTCCATGACAAAGTCCAAGATCACAGCCGAGCAGGTGAGGAGGCTCGGTGACCTTGCCAAGCTGTCGATAAGCGCGACGGACGAGGAGAGGCTGATAGGCGAGCTCTCCTCCATCCTGGAGTATTTCGAGGCCGTCGACAAGGTGGGCGACGACACCCGGATAGACCGGCAGACCGAAGGCCCCGGCGACCTAAGGCCGGACGAGGCGGCTCCCTCGTCCTCCGACATGGTGATGAAGGGTGTGCCCCAGAGGAAGGGCAACCTGGTAAAGGCGCCAAGGGTGTTCTGAAGGCGTTGACCAGGCTGGGTCCGTCTGTCAGAGAAGTTGCGCCGAGGGTGGCTGCTGGCGAACTCAGCTGCGAGGAGCACGTCGCCTCGAGACTCGAGAGAATACCGAGGATGGACCGGGATGTCCATGCCTTCCTCTACCTTGCAGGAGAGCGGGCTGCCCTCGCCGCGCGAGAGCTCGACCGGAAGGTCAAGAGAGGTGAGAAAGTGGGAAGGCTCGCCGGCATCATGATCGCGATAAAGGACAACATCTGTGTCGACGGCATGCCGACGACCTGCGCGTCGAAGATCCTCGAGGGCTTTCAGCCGCGATATGATGCGACGGTGGTCGAGCGGGTCAGGAGAGAAGGCGCGATCATAGTCGGGAAGACGAACATGGACGAGTTCGCCATGGGCAACACGACGACGACGGGCGCCTCCGGTCCCACAAGGAACCCCTGGAACCTCGAGAGGGTCGCCGGGGGTTCATCTGGAGGGAGCGCGGCGGCCGTGGCGGGAGGGATGACCACCCTGGCGCTGGGGACGGACACCGGAGGCTCAGTCCGCTGTCCCGCGAGCTACTGCTCCATCTTCGGTCTCAAGCCGACCTACGGAGCGGTCAGCCGATACGGTGTCATCCCCTACGCGAACAGCCTCGAGCAGGTAGGCGCGTTCGCGAGGCACGCCGACGACCTGAGACTTCTCTTCGAGGTCATCTCTGGGCACGACCGCCGGGACAGCACCTCGGCGAGGGAGAGGCGGACGGTCGAGCCGCCGGCGATGAAGGGTCTGAAGGTTGCGCGCATCAGGGAGTTCTTCGGGGAGGGCATCAATGTGGGAGTTAGGGAGCGGGTGCTCGACGCGAGCTCGAAGCTGGAGGAGCTTGGAGCCACGGTAGAGGAGGTCAGCTTTCCATCGCTGAGCTACGCGCTGGCGGCGTACTACATAGTGGCGATGGCCGAAGCCAGCTCAAACCTCTCGCGCTACGACGGCGTGAGGTACGGGGCGTCGCTTGAGAAGGGCTCCGCAGACTGGAACGCTGCCTTCGCCAAGACGAGGACGGAGTGCTTCGGGGCAGAGGTGAAGCGCAGGATACTCCTGGGCACGTTCGTCCTCTCGGCCGGATACTACGAGGCGTACTACCTCAAGGCGCAGCGGGCCCGGAGCCTGCTGCGTTCCTCATTCACCAGGGCGTTCAAGAAGTACGACCTCCTCCTCGGGCCGACGATGCCGACACTTCCGCCGAAGGTCGGGGAGAGGATGACTCCGCTCGAGGACTACCTGGCAGACGTGAACACCGTACCCGCGAACCTTACCGGTGTGCCTTCGGTCAGCGTGCCGGCAGGCTTCGCCGGCGGCCTGCCCGTCGGGATGCAGCTGATGGCGACGCACTTTGCGGAGGAGACGCTGTTCAGGGTCGCAGGCGCCTACGAGGAGGCGACCGCATGAGCGTCAAGATCGGTCTTGAGATACACTGTCAGCTCACGACGCTCAAGACCAAGCTCTTCTGCCCGTGCTCGTCAGACTACAGGGACAAGGAACCCAACCTGCTCGTATGTCCCGTATGCTTCGGGATCCCCGGGACACTTCCCGTCCTCAACGCCAGAGCGGTCGAGCATGCGATCAGGGTCGGGGCTGCGCTGAACTGCAAGACCGCCTCCGAAACCTCATTCTACAGAAAGAACTACTTCTATCCGGACCTCCCGAAGGGCTTCCAGATTAGCCAGTACGACAAAGCCGGCGGGATGCCCATCGCCTCTGACGGTTACGTCCAGCTCGAAAGGAAGAAGGTCCGGATCAGAAGGATACAGCTGGAGGAAGACCCCGGGAAGCTGACGTACGAAGGGACGATAGAAAAGTCGTCCTACAGCCTGGTCGACTACAACCGCGCCGGCATAGCCCTGGTCGAGATAGTCACTGAACCGGACTTCGAGTCGGCGAAGGAGGCGAAGGTCTTCCTGGAGAAGCTGAGGAGCACGGTCGAGGCTCTCGGGGTCTCTGATGGCGAGCTCGAAGGCGCGATGAGATGCGATGCGAACGTGTCCGTGGACGAAGGCGGCAGGGTGGAGGTCAAGAACATCTCCTCGTTCAAGGAAGTGGAAAAGGCGCTGAATTACGAGATACTCCGGCAGAGCGCCTTCACGGGGTCGAGCAACAACCACGTGAACGAGACGAGACACTGGGACGAGCGCCGCAGCATCACGATATCTCTGAGGCTGAAGGAGGGAGAGCAGGACTACAGGTATTTTCCCGAACCAGACCTACCTGCCGTCGTGCTCTCGGAGGAGTTCGTCGAGAGGGTAAGGGCGGAGACTCCGGAGGTCCCGGAAGCGCGGGCGAAAAGGTATGTCAGGGACTACTCTCTGGCCGCGCAGGTCGCAATGGAGCTCTCGAGGAACGCCGCACTCTCGAGGCTCTTCGAGGAGACGGTGGCCATTCACAGGAACGGTCCGGACGTCGCGAACTGGATAACCGGCGAGTCGCGGGCCGAGGTCCAGAAGGCTCTCACCGGTCCGGGGAGGGAGACTCTCCCGAGAAGGATGGCGGAACTCCTAGCCATGGTAAGTCAAGGGAAGATGGCGCGGGTGCAGGCCAGGGAGGTGTTCCGCGGGATGCTCGCGAAGGGTGAGAGCGTCTCATCCCTAGCCGGACAGACCGGCACTGGAGTCGTGACCGACGAGGATGCGATAGGGGAGATCGTTGGGAGAGTGCTCAAAGAGAGCGGGGCGGCGGAGGCCAGGACGAACCCGAAGGCGTTCAACTACCTCGTCGGGCAGGTGCTGAGAGCAGAGCGGAGAGCCGACCCCAGGGTGGTCGCGAAGCTCCTGAGGCAGAGGCTCGAGTCAGGGGACAATTCTTAATACGGAATCTCCGGCTCCGCCCGTTCGTCTTGCCCCGCCCGCACCTTGGAGACGCCAGGGAGTTCAGGAAGGGTTTCGACCACGTGCGGAAGCGAGACCCACGGCTCGCGGTTGTGCTCGAGAAGCAGGGTTTGATCAAGTTCGTACCGCAGGGAGAGATGTTCGAGGCGCTAGTGGAGTCGATACTTTCGCAGCAGCTTGCCGGGGCCGCTGCTGAGTCTATAATCAGGAAGGTACGCTCGCTCTATCCCGACGGGAGACTTGAAGCGACCCTAGTCGCAAAGACCCCGTCGAGGAAGCTCCGCTCCGCCGGCGTCTCGCCCCAGAAGCTCTCGTACCTCAAGGACCTCTCGAAGAAGGTCAACGAAGGGAAGGTCGACCTTGAGGCGCTCAAGACCATGGAGGACGAGGAGATAGTCAGCATACTCGACGAAGTGAAGGGCGTGGGACCGTGGACCGTGCAGATGCTGCTCATCTTCACGCTCGGAAGAACAGACGTGCTCCCCGTCGACGACCTCGGCGTGAAGAAGGCCGTACAGCGGGTCTATTCGCTTGCGGAGATGCCAAAGAGGGCCGAGATAGAAAAAATCGGTGAAATCTGGCGGCCATATCGCAGCGTCGCATCGCTATACCTCTGGCGCCACAAGGACTCAGGGTGACCGCCTCGACGAAAGAGAACTACAAGGGCTTTCCCAACCCCGCTCA
>CAZAMW010000059.1:0-8081 GCA_964486265.1 uncultured Nitrosopumilales archaeon
ACGCCTCGGTAGTCGCGTGGATGTAGGCGCCGCCCCGCTCCGGGTGGATGTCGATGAGTTCGGGGAGGGTCCACTGGTCGAGGTGGAGGAGGAACTCGTTCTGCTTCGCCCTGATGTCGCTCGCGGTGACGCCGTTGTCCAGGAACTTCCTCTCCCACTTCCGGTAGTCGCCGTCGTCGTAGGCCCCCTTCCCCTTGCGGCGGATGTAGACGGAGACGTCGCGCCCGAGCCTGGGCACGCCGAGCCTCTTGTCGTCGCCGAGCCTGTCCAGAAGGGCCGCAACCTTCATCGAGACCACGAGCCGCCTCCCGGCCTTCTCGCACGCGTCGAAGAAAGAAGAGACCCTGTCGAGGTCGTTCCCCCTGAAGGAAGAGAAGACCAGGTGGTCGTTCCTGGAGAGAAGCTTCTGTGTCTGCAGCGCGACGTCCGACTCCTTCAGTTCCGTCCCATCAGCGTCGTCGGCCACCCTGGTGCCCTCTGTGAGGAGGACCGCCGGCTGAGCCGCCGAGGCGAGCTCGACGAACTCCTCGGTCATCGAGCCCATGGGGCCATGGAACCTAAAGTCGCCGGTGTATACGACCGTGCCCTCCGACGTCTCGACGATGAAGCCGTACGCGCCGGGGATGGAGTGGTCGACGTGGACGGGCCGCACCTCGACGGGTCCGACCCTGAACTTGTCGCCAGTACGGAAGGTCCTCAGCTCGTGCCCCTTCAGGGGAGATACTCCGGAGGCGGCGTAGGCAGAGTCCATCAGGGCCGTCGTCTCCCCGCAGTAGACGGGAATCTTCGGGTCGACCAGGTCGACCCTCCCCGTATGGTCTGTGTGATAGTGACTCAGCAGGACCGCGTCCACGCGAGGCGGTTCGTACCTGACCTCGGTGTTCTTGAGCGCCTCCTCCGAGTACAGTCCGACGATCTCGGGAAGGAGCCCGAACTCAAAGTAGTCCCCGGCGCCGTTTACCTTTCTCGGCAGGATGCCCGAGCTGAAAAAGTCCCCGCCCTCTGAGAATCCGGCCCCGAAGTCGAGGAGGACCCTCGTGTCGCCGTCGGCGACGAGGACCTTGTTGCCCCCTATCTCATTGACCCCGCCGTAGCAGGTGATTGAGACCGTCATCCGTGTTGGCTTGAAGGGCGCCGATATATGAAGGGAGACGGACCGTCGCTCAGACGATCCTCGTCAGCTTCGGCAGTAGCGAGTTGTCCTCGTCGCGCTCGAGGACGTACGGCTCGGTACTCGGCTTCTCACCGACTATCACGGCGACGCGGTCCCTCATCATGATCCTCGCGTATCTGCGGCTCATCGCAAGCACTCTGGGCTTCATCCTCGCAGCACTGTTCAGCGTCACGAGCAGCGCGTCGCTGGATGTCTCCTGGATCGTCGAGATCCTGGCTGACAACCCTTCCAGCACCGTGTCCGATGTCGAGGCGAACGAGCTCTCCAGCTGGACCATCGATTCCACCGCCAGGACTCCGCCTGTCCTGGAGTTCTTCCTGACCTTTTCGAGGAGGACTGTGACGTTCTCTCCGAGCCCCTTGTCGTCGTCGGCACCTATGGCGTAGAAGGGAGGCCTCAGCCGGTTGCCGCTCTTCTCCATCGAGCCTATCGCGAAGTTGTTCAGGTAAGCTTCCTTGGACACGTAGGGCTGGATCAGGCTGGAGACTTCGTTGAGCGGGGAGGCTGGGAGCGGCAGCAGGAATGCTCCGTGCCCCAGGTTCAGGGCGTTGATGATCGCCATCAAATCCACGATGCGGATGGACGAGTAGTGTACCGTCGGCTCGTATTCGATGGAGAAGGTGCTCCCCTTGGGGATCCCGTAGAAGATCGAGTCCAGCGCATCGCTCCCGAGGGAGAACGCGTCCCCGAGGTCTTTCTTGGGCTTGACCTTCCTGGCCCTGGTGTAGTCGGGGCGCAGATGGTAGTCGAAGGCGGTGAACTTCCCTCCTTCGAGGCTGAAGAGGTGCTTGTGCTGTGGTATCGGCGTGCCCCTGAGCTTGGTGAGCTCGAACTCCCTGAGGAGCAGCCCGTTGTCGTCTATCCTCCTGAGGACGACGATGCCGTCCACGAGGTATTCCATCGTGGTCCGGTCGGGTTCCTCGCTGACGAAGATTATCTTCGCCTCGCTCGCGTCGGCGAGGGCCATGAGCGTCTTCTCGGCCTTGATCCTCTCCTTGTCCTCCATCTCCTTGGCGAACGAGTCCCACGTGTCGACGACCAGGACCTTGGCCCTGCCCTTCTCCCGGCCCCTGAGTACCTTGATTATCTGCTCCAGCATGTGGGCGCTGTTCCCCAGCCTGAGGTCGAGGAATCCGCCCTCCTCCACAGCCTTCGCCGACTCCGGACTGTGCCTGCCCAGCTTCTCCTTTGAGACTCTCGCCGAGATGTAGTACCCAGGCTCGTCACGAGCCCGCTTCCTCAGCAGCTGAAGAGCGAGAGTGGTCTTGCCCGTCCCCGCTTCGCCCTTGATGAGAAGAGTGTTTCCTCCCCTCTCGAGGAACTCCTCGAGCCCGGCGAGTCTGACCATCGAGACGTTCGAGGAAGGTGGTTGGCTATGCTTGGACATGAGCTGGAGAATCCACCATAGTCCTGGCCCTTCGAGTACAAGCGCCGTTACGCCCGAATGCCATCCTACAGCATTTAGCTTTCGACCCGCCCTAATAATCTTTCTTTGGCCCTACGGCTAACCGGCACGGCGTCTCGACCATCGGTGCGCCTTATATCCGGCAGGAGCTGCAGCAGTACGGTTTGACAGGAAGACTGACGGTGGGGAAAAAAGCACCAGATCAGGTCAACGTTGTGATAGAGATCCCACGTGGCAGCAACGTCAAGTACGAGATGGATGAAGAGACGGGCTTTGTCTTCGTGGACCGCTTCCTCTACACGCCGACTTACTACCCGTTCAACTACGGCTTCATCCCGCAGACGGAGGGCGAAGACCGCGACCCGCTCGACGCGCTGGTGGTGACGGAGGAGCCCGTCTACCCGATGTCGGTCATCAGGTCCAGGCCGATCGGAGTGTTAGTGATGAACGACGAGAAGGGCCCGGACGCGAAAATAGTCGCCCTACCGGCCCGTAACGTCGACCCGAACTACTCGAGCGTGGATGGGTTCGACCAGCTTCCCGCGTTCACGAAGAAGCAGATTGAGCACTTCTTCCAGCACTACAAGGAGTCCGAGCCCGGGAAGTTCGTCGAGGTGAAGGGGTGGAAGGACGAGAGATATGCGCGGAGGCTCGTCCTGGAGGCCCACGAGCGGTTCCTTGGCCGTGAAAAGCGAAAGAGGTAATACCATTGCCCCGCACGAACCTCCAGCAGGCGATATTTCAGAAAATGAGCAATACGCAGACCCCCTCCGGCAGGATGAGAATCAGCGACGAGAACCTCCACGTCTCGTCATTCGGCCTGGTCAGGACGGAACCCGACTCTCTGCTCTTCGTGAGGGCTTCCGACGCCCATCCGCTCTCTTTCAGGAGAGGCAGGCTCCTCCTCCCGGCGACCATGCTGCAGTTTGGCGAGCGGCCCATGGACGCCGCCGATAGGGCGGTGAAGACGCAGCTGTCGGGTGTCGCTGGGGCCGTGCCAAAGTTCGTCGACATACAGTCGTACATGGGAAGTCACTGGGACATCTGCTTCGTATACGAGTTCGACGTGAGTGGAAAGGGCCGGCCCGCGGCTCTACCCCCATACGCCGACGCGGTCTCGTACAAGCTGGACTCCCTGCCGAGGTCACAGATAGCCGAGGACCACCTCGAGATAATCGACGGGCTGTCCGTCTCCCACGGCTGACCGACGCTCAGTCTATGGCGTACTTCTTCTTCAGGCGCTCCGTCGCTGTGTAGTTGACCAGAGGGCCGGCCGAGAGGTTGGAGTTGCTGATTACGGCTATGTTGCCGTCGTTCGTCTTGATCCAGGCGTTTCTCAGCGCCACCCGGACGACTTCGCCCTTGATACTACCCCCGTACTCGATCCTGTCACCCAACCTGATGACGCCGTCGTTTATCATCAGGATCCCCGCGATTACGTTCGAGAGCGTGGTCTGGAGTGCGAGGGATAACGCCAAGCCTGCGATGCCGGATATCGTCAGCGCCGTGAATCCCGAGGCGAGCTTGGTGAAGCTGAGGATGGCGGAGATTGCGATCAGGATAGCGATGACCCGCATTCCCTCCCTCACGTCCCTGATCACCGTGGGACCCGCCCCGGCTAGCTTTGCGGCGCGCCTTATCGCGATGCTGAGCAGCTCGACGGCGACGACCACCACGACAGCTATGGCAATCGAACCAAAGACCAGGTAGTAGTCTGAGAGCGTCAGGGCTCTATCACTTCCATGTCATCGGCGCGTCTGCGATATAAGAAACATCCAATCTCTTCCTTTCGGACCGGGGCCCCGTCTCTAGACGGTCCATAAGAATCGACGCTCAGCTCTAAGCATATGCTTAAATTTGGTTTGCACCCTCTTCAGTCCATGACTCTCGACGACAGAATCCGATACGGAATGCTGGCACTCGGCGGAGCGACTCTGGTGCTGACGGCGATGGGCCTTCACATCAGCCCGCTGAACTTCGTTGGCGGCGCCTGCGAACTATAGTTACGCAGAGTTCCGGGGCGACCCGGAACCTTCCCTAATTTTCATTATCAGGTTCTGGAACCTCGCGAGTATCTCCTCCTTCTCGAACTTCCACTCTCGCTCGCCGTCGTCGAAGAGCTGGTAGCTCAGCGTGAATCCTGCGGAGTTGGTCTGGTCGACCACGAAGTGGCTGGCCCTCTTGCCGAACTTGGCGAGGACCGAGGTTAGGAAGTTGAACGCGAAGTTGACCGTCTCGACCGGGAACGCGAACTGGGCGTAGTAGTCCTCGCCTGCGGCTTCGCTCCAAAGGAACGGGACCTTGTTCGCTTCCGAGACGAGGTTGACCCTCTCGGCGTCGGTTACTCCGCTCACGACTATCGGGACGACCATGTACCGATGCTTCCTGAAGATCATCTTCTCTGAGGTCGTGTCGTACCTCGTGCCCATCCACCTGAGTGCGTAGCCGTTCACCATCCGCTTCTCCTGCACGTGACGGATCCAATGCCACGCCAGCGTCTTGTAGTTGATGTCGATGCCGTCGACGGCCTTTATCGCCTCGCGGATTTCGCTTAGAGACCTCGTGGCGTCGACCTGGAGTTCCTTCATTATCAGGAGGTCGATCTTGTCCACGCTGAAGGGCTCGAACCCCGCGTCATGATCCTCCTTGCTGTGCTCTACCGGCTTCTCCCAGTCGAACTCCCAGATGCCCTGGTCGAAGTTGAAGTACTCCGCCCGCATTGGGACGTTCCTGAACCAGGCGAAGTTGTAGAAGTCTATCGAACTGAATATGCCTAGCTGCTCCAGGCGCTTCATGAATTGCGTGAAGTCAGACGTGAACTGGGACGGGACCGTCGCGTGGAGCATGTACGTCCCCTGCGGCATGAGCTCAGCCGCGCTCGTGAGGTAGCACAGCTTGTTCATGGCCGTGAAGACCTCCTTCGCGTAGGGCACGTACGTGTCGCCGAGCCTCGCCGTCATCACTATTCTCCTCAGTCCCATCCCCTCGAAGTTGAGACGAGCCTGCAGTGCGAATCCCTTCCCCAGTATCTTCTCCTTGTAGCGGTATCTGATCGTCTCCTTGTACTGGCCCGAGATTCTCGCGATGAGGTCTATATCAGGCCCCATCTTCATGATTAGCTTTGCTAGCTGAGCCATCTCGGTAAGAGGAGGGTTCCCTGAAGCCTTTCCGGTAGGCTCATTGACCATTAGAGCGGAATAGTCGTCAGTTGTTTGTATTTAAGATTATGAAAAGCCGTACTTTCTGCCACGGAGGGACCTTTCTGAAACTGATGGAGGCGCTCCGCCCAAGTTTATCTATCCGGAAGTGACCCAGGGAAAAGGAAATGGCAAAGGCGCCCATCAACTACATTGCGGACGACGCCAAGATAGGAAAGAACGTCAAGGTCTGGCACTTCAGCTATGTGGGCTCCCGGACCGTGATAGGAGACAACGTGATGATAGGTTCCCTCACCCACGTCGATTACAACGTCAGGATAGGAGACAACACCAGGGTGGAAGGCTCCGTCTACATCCCTCCACTCACCAGGATAGGCAGGGACGTCTTCATAGGACCGGCCGCCGTCATAACTAACGACCCGTATCCCATGGGAAAGAGGATGGTCGGCGTGACAATAAAGGACGGTGCGATAATCTGCGGAGGGGCGATGATCAAGGCGGGCGTCACCATAGGCGAGGGAAGCGTCGTCGCGATGGGCGCCGTGGTCACGAAAGACGTCCCACCAGGGGTGGTCGTGATGGGCGTACCCGCCAGGAAAGTCTACACGAGGGAGCAGTACGATGCCAAGAAGCTCAGGTGGGAGTCTTCCTCCACTTAGTGTAGAGAAGGTCGAGGGCGAACATAACAGTGACCCACAGGACTGCGAGCCCTGCGGTGAGGATCACCTTCAGCGCCGACGAGGGGACGAAGCTGTGTATCGGCGGACCGAGTGGTCTGATTACCGCGATGAACAGATAGCTCTCGGCGAGGATCAGCAGCCACGCGACCGTGACGATCAGCATGAGACCGTAGACGTTCTTCGAGTTCAAGTGAACCACGTGAGCCCGGAGGTGAGCATCGACAGGCCGCAGGCGAAGACCGTTAGCGTGAGGATGACCTGGACGACCTCTTTCTCACCGGCGGGGGAGCCGAGAAGTATCATCCTCGCGAGAGTCGTGGGCGCCCTGGCCTTCTCCGTCGCATGAAGCTTGCCGTCTTCTCCTAGGAACGTAGGCCTCGTCTCCATCTCCTTGTGCTCCACGAGGCCCCGGGCGCTGTACAGGATGTAGTACGAGTTGAGCACCGCGGGGATCAGCGCCACCAGGGCTGCTATCTCCACCCCGCCCATGATCGCGAGCGCCGCGTAGAGCGCACCGAAAGCGAGACTGCCGGTGTCGCCGTCGAAGGCCCTGGCCGGATACCTGTTGTAGTAGTAGAAGCAAATGGCGGTGGCGGCAAGGGGCAGCACAACAGCCACCCGGAGGAAGTTGAAGTCCGAGGTTACCAGGCCCTCCATGAAGATCCCGGCGACCAGGGCCACGGAGACCAGGCTCGTGAACCCGGAGATTTCTCCGTTGAACGCGTCTAGCATGTTGAAGGCGTTCGCGGAGACCGGCATCGCGGCGATGATCAGTATCGCGAATATGATGTAGTGCGTGCCCGTCGCGCCGAAAAGAGGAAAGCTCAGAATCGCCGTGTAGAGCGAGCGGTTCACCTGCTCCTCGAGGATGAGGGGGACCGCCGCCAGCACAAGCAGCAGCGGCTTCACTACGCCACCCAGCCCCTTCAGGTCGTCGTAGAGCCCTATCGCGCCCGCGACCAGCGTAACCTCAATCGCGACCACAGGTATCGTAGACTCGTGCAGGAAGTAGACCGCCGCCTCGCCGACGACTATCGCTGCAATGAGAAGAGGTCCCGCCGGAGCGGGCACCTTGGTCTGCCCGGGCTTGTGGACGTCTGTCCCGACCCTGCCCTTCGACCTCAGGAGGTCCAGATACCTCGGCATGAACGCGAAGACGACCACGCAGGGAAGGGCGAACGCCAAGACGAAGACGACGGCATCGCTGGCTGAAGGTAGCAAACTCTTCCGTCCCGCCCCGTGCTCGACCTAAAAAGATTCCAGAGATGTGACGCTCGCTCAACTACGTTCACGGCTCGCGCCCACGCCCACAGCGTCGGCATCGAACTCCTTGGCTGCCTCCGGCAGCCCGTGCTGCCACGGACGACCCGAATAGTACAGGTAGGCGTGGAGCATGCCGTGCAACAAAGCGTCGTCGACCTCCTTGGCCGACCGAAAATACTCGAGCCCGCAGAACCTCGGCGAGACCCATACCTCGCCGGTCTCCGGATGGAAATCGCTCGAGATGCCCCCTGCCGTCACAGCGAAAACGACCCTCAGCTTCGGCAGGGGCCTGACGAACCTGTCGTTCAGGTCGTCGAAATGGTAGTTCAGCAGCATCTCGTCGACTCGCAGCTTCCCGTCCAGTCCCTGGGCTGACCAGGTCGCTCCCTCGTAGACGACCG
>CAZAMW010000060.1:0-7975 GCA_964486265.1 uncultured Nitrosopumilales archaeon
CTTGTAGGGGAGGTCGTTCCACGTGGCCCCCGAGGTGTGGACTTCCTTGATCATGTCTCCTCCGCTCCGGTAGGGCTGCGACTCGGCGAGCTTCTCCCTCCTGCCGTAGACTATCCCGATTCCCATGGGCGCGAGCATCTTGTGACCCGAGAAGGCGAGGAAGTCACAGCCGATATCCTGCACGTCGGTCGTCATGTGAGGCACCGACTGCGCCGCGTCGATGACGGTCGTGGCCCCGGCCATCTTCGCCGAGGAGCAGAGCTTCTTCGCGTCGTTGATCGTGCCGAGCACGTTAGAGCAGTGCGTGAACGCGACCAGCGCCGGCGACTCCGCCATAAGCTCCTCGAACCTTCCCTCGTCCAGCTTGCCCTCCTTCGTGATACCCACGAACTCGATGCGCGCCCCTTTCTCGGCGGCGAGCAGCTGCCACGGTACGATGTTGCTGTGATGCTCCATGATGGTGAGCACCATCAGGTCGTCCCCCTTGATGTGCTTCGAACCCCAGCCATACCTTACGAGGTTCAGGGAGTCGGTAGCGCCGCTCGTGAAGACGACCTCCTCGAATCGGGACGCGTTGATGAACCGCATCACCTTGCGTCGCGATTCGTCGAAAACCTCGGTTGCCTCGATGCTGAGCTGGTGTACGCCTCGATGCGGGTTCGCGTTACGCTTGGTGTAGTAATCGCTGACGGCGTCGACGACAGAGCGCGGCTTCTGAGTCGTGGCCGCGTTATCGAGGTACACGAGCCGCTTGCCATGGACCTTTTTCTTGAGGATAGGAAAATCTGCCTTCACGCTCTCCGCATCCAGAGACTGAGACCTCAACAAAGGCAATCACCCATCCACTAGACCTCGACGAAAATCACGCCGCCGTCTATTTTAACGTTGAAAACCTTGAGCGGCTCCGTAGCGGGTGGGTTGTAGACGACCCCAGTTCTGAGGTCGAACTGAGACAGGTGCAGCGGACAGGTGACCGCGTCCTCTACCACGATGCCTTCCGCTAGGTCGAACTCCTCGTGGGTACAGACGCCGCTCACCGCATAGACCTTCCCCCCGATGTTGGAAATCAGCAGCTTGGTCCCAGCGACCTCCGCTCCTACCATCCCTCCGACGGGGACCTTGGAGACAGGCATCACCGGATAGTAGCTTGTCGCCACGGGTCACGCCCGGTACTTGTAGTGTCTCTCGAAGACGTCACTGCCGTGCTTTACCTCGACGGGGGCCTCTCCCGTGATCGCCATCAGACTCTCCCTGTCGATCAGGCGCCTGCGCTCACCGTACCACTTGCCCTCGATGATGAACTTAGCTCCCTCCCGCGCCATCTCGACCGGGATGCGCGACAGAACCGGCTCGAAGAACCCTATGACTATCATCTTCTTGGCTTCGTCCGGCGACAAACCCCTTGCCATGAGGTAGAAGACCTGCTCTTCGTCGACCTGCGCCACGGAAGCCGAGTGCGTGGCCTTCACCTCGTTGGTCTCGATGTCAAGGCCGGGGATCCCGTCCGACCTCGCCCCCTTGTCGAGGAGCATCGCGTGGTGTGCAAGGTAGGAACTCGAATTCTTCGCGCTGTGAGCTATCTTGATCATACCCTTGAAGATCGACTGCGACTCCTGTTTCAGCACCCCGCGCGCATGGAGAGCTGCGGTCGTGTCGGGAGAGTTGTGCAGCAGGTTCGACTCGAGGTCGAACCGCTGGCTGGCGTCGCAGAAGAACACCTCGAAGCCCTCGGTGTTGGCCCCGCGGCCGTTGAGGTCGAAGTTCAGGCGGGAACGGGATATCTGAGAACCGAGTAGTATCGAAGTGATGTTCACATGGGAGTCGTTGGCAGCGGCTACCTCCTTGTTCACGAGGTAGGTGGCCCTGTCGTCCATGAGCTGAAGGCTGCTGGCGTCCACGTGGGAGGAGGCGTGCGCCCTCACCTCGACGACCGAGCTGACAAGGTAGGGAGCGTCGCTGGCGCTCGTGTAGAGCTCCTCCAGGAAGTTGAGAGAGGACGACTCCTCGACATAGACTATCGTCTGTTCGATGACGCTCGTCCCGGGGTTCTTGATGAGCAGGAGCTTGCGGAGCGGGTGCTTCTTGAGATCGACACCACGCGGGACGTGGATGAACGTCCCAGCGTTGAAGAACGCGTTGTTGAACGCGGCGTACTTCTCGCCGCTGGACTTTACCAGCTTGTCCTGGAAGAGGGATCTAAGCAGGCTCTCCTCCTTTGCGATAGCCTCGTGGATGTTCAGTACCTCGAGGCCGCTCTTCGAGAGAGTCTCGTCGAGGTCGACGTGGATGGTGGTAGAGTTACCCTGCAGGATCACGTTCGTCTCCTTCCCAGTCAGATAGCCCTCATAGTGGGAGCGGAGGTCGACCTTCTCGGTCGGCGCGTCGACGGAGAACCTGGCGGGGTCGAAGTTGGAGATGCCCGTGTACTTGGTGTAGAGTGGAGATATCTCCAGGGGAAGGGACCTGAAGTCCTTGAGCGACTGCAGCCTGAAGCTGGTCAGCCAGTCAGGTTCGCGGAACGCAGAAGAGAGCGCGTGCACCTTCTCCTCGGTGAAGGCACCGACGGGTTGCAGGGCCATAGCGTCACCTTGTGATGTCGTCGCTAGCCGACGGCGCCGGTCATCTCGAGCGCCATGAGCCGGTTCAGTTCGATGGCGTAGGTCATGGGGAGCTCCTTTGTGAAGGGCTCCACGAACCCGTTGACGATCATGCTCAGGGCGTCCCTCTCGCTGATGCCCCTGGCCATGAGGTAGAAGAGCTGGTCCTCGCCGACCTTGCCTACGCTGGCTTCGTGCGTCACCGTCGCGTCGTCGGCCATCACCTCCATGTACGGGAAGGTGGAGGTCTTCGACTGCTCGTCGAGGAGCAGCGCGTCGCACCTAACAGTCGACTTCACGTTGTGCGCGCCCCTGGCGATGTGCAGGAGTCCTCTGTACACCGCGACGCCTCCGTCCTTGGAGACCGACTTCGAGATTATCTTGGAGGAGGTGTTCGAGGCGAGGTGGACGACCTTGCCACCGGTGTCTTGCACCTGGTTCGCTCCGGCGTAGGCCATGGAGAGAATCTCCGCGCTGGCGTTCTTCCCGAGCAGGTAGATCGACGGATACTTCATGTTGCGTCCCGAGCCCACCTCGCCGTTCAACCAGGTCACGCTAGCGTCCTCGTAGGCGTGGGCGCGCTTCGTGACGAGGTTGTAGACGTTCTTGCTCCAGTTCTGTATCGTGATGTACCTTATCTTGGCTCCCTTCCTTGCGAGCAGCTCTACGACGGCCGCGTGGAGCATCGACTTTTGGTACATGGCCGCCGTGCAGCCTTCGATGTAGTGCACTTCGCTGTTCGGCTCCGCCACGATGAGCGTCCTCTCGAACTGTCCCATCCCCTGCGCATTGATCCTGAAGTAGGACTGGAGGGGCATCGTGATCTTGACGCCCTCGGGGACGTAGATAAAGGGGCCGTCGCTCCACACTGCGCTGTTGAGAGCCGCGAACTTGTTGTCGCTCGGCGGGACTATCTTGCCGAGGTGCTTCTTGATCAGGTCGGGGTACTCCTTGACCGCGTTGCCGACGCTGGTGAATATGACGCCCTGCTTCTGCAGGTCCTTCTGGAGGCTGTTGTAGACCTCCTGACTCTCGTAGATCGCGCCGACCCCGGCGAGGAACTTCCTTTCCGCCTCGGGTATGCCGAGCTTCTCGAAGGTGTTCCGGATTTCAGGCGGTACATCCTCCCACTTCTTAGCAGTCTCCTTCGCTGGTTGAGCGTAGTAGTAGTACTCGTCGAAGTGTATCGGTGAAAGGTCGACGCCCCACGTCGGGACAGGCCTCGCGAGGAAGTTCTTCAGCGCCCTGAGCCTAAAGTCCTCCATCCATCCCGGCTCGTCGCGTATGCGCGAGATCTCCTTGACAACGTCCTCGTTGATGCCCCTTACGCTCTGGGCGAGATAGCCTGTGGAGTCTGCGAAGCCGTACTTCGACTTGTAATCATCGGTTACAATCTCGGCAGCTGATGTCATGATGTCTCACATTATTACTTACGTTATACTATAAAAGGATTCACGCGACTACTCCGGTCTGCTCCTTGAGCCATCCGTATCCTTCTTTCTCGAGCTTGAGCGAGAGGTCTTCACCGCCCGAGGCCGTGATCTTCCCGTCATAGAGTACGTGCACGTAGGTCGGCTTGATGTATTTGAGGATTCGCTGGTAATGGGTGATTATCAGGACCCCAAGGTCCGCGCCGGCTATCTTGCTAACCCCCTCGGCGACCGTCTTCAGAGCGTCGATGTCGAGTCCCGAGTCAGTCTCGTCGAGCACGGCGAACTTTGGCTTGAGCAGCGCCAGCTGAAGGATCTCGGCGCGCTTCTTCTCGCCTCCCGAGAACCCCTCGTTGAGGTAGCGGTTCATGAACGACTCGTCGACTCCGAGGAGTTTCATCTTCTCGTTCATCGCGTCTCTGAACTCGAAGAGCGTGGGCGGTTGATTCTTCTCGTCTGTGTGCACCGAGTTGTAGGCGGCTCTCAAGAACGAGAACATCGTCACGCCGGGAACGGTCACGGGGTACTGGAATGCGAGGAACAGCCCGGACTTGGCACGCTTGTCGGGCGGGAATGCTACTATGCTCTGTCCGTCTATGATGATGTCACCAGAGGTGACCTTGTACTTGGGGTGTCCGAGTAGCGTGTAGGCCAGCGTGCTCTTCCCGGACCCGTTCGGGCCCATCAGGGCGTGGACCTCTCCCTGCTTGATCATAAGATTGACTCCCTTCAGGATCTCCCTGCCCTCTACCTGCACGTGAAGGTCCTTGATTTCCAGAGTTGCCATTTTGGCTCAGCCCGAGGGACGGTGCTAATTATTTAAACATATAACTATGGTTATAGAGAGACATTATGAATGTATGAATAGTGATGCAAGAATAATATGGTCAATGAGAATTAAATAAGCCACGAAGGCCGCTTCCTGCATGACAGGATACAGAGCACCCGACGTCCCCGCCGACGAGGTCACGCCGGCGCTCGTCAGAGACGAGCTGCTGAAGTGCTTCGAGAGCGCCAACAAGGAGTTCATGGAAGTGCTGCACCAACCGGCCACTGACGAGGCCATCAAGGCTCAGGTCAATCAGTTCGTGAGCGGCGTCTTCCAGAACTGCGGGGCGAGCTTCGACAACCCCACCAAGGCGGGGATCGTCACGGCGATGGGTCAGTGCAGGGCCAACGCGGAGGCCAGGATGGGCCCAAAGGGCCAGGCGATAATCTCCCATCACTACGAAGAGATGATCAAGCTGGTGGACAAGCTGCCGGACCGCTAGGCGCAGAACCTCGCTATCTTCGACGCTACAGCCTCGAGGAACTCCCTGTCCATCGAGGAATGAGCGTTGGGCTCGTCGCTGTCGATGTCGATCTCACCGACGACCCTATCGCCCAGATGGATTGGGACGACGATCTCCGATTTGGTGTTCGCGAAGCATTCGAGGTACCGCGGGTCCTTGCTGACGTCAGAGACTATCTCGGTCCTCCCAGACTTCGCCGCAAAGCCGCAGACTCCCTTCCCTATCGGGATGGTGGTGTGCACGGTCGCAGCAGGTCCAGACCAAGCGTCGAGACGCAGGTCGCTGCCCCGCACGAGATAGATGCCGACCCAGTTGTAGGATGGGACCGCGTTGAGTAGTTTCGCGACCCTCTGTCTGACATCGTAGGGTTTCTCTGCAGTCGTCGCCTGTTCGACCTGGGACAGGAGTTCCTTCGCCTTCTCCCTGTCCATGTGGAAAGACGTCTTCACGCCACTTCTCTCCCCCGAAGGTTGCGCTGGACAGCACGCGCGCCGCCAAGGCTCCCGATACCGGACCCGCCGCATGCATCCGGTGGCGGGACATCGCGGTGGTACTGAAGAGGAGCGACGCGAGCGCCGGTCCGAGAAGAGTCGACATGAAAGCTCTGTACGCCCTCGTCGGCCAGCATACTAGAAAGGTGCCTCTTCATGGAAATTTTCCGAGGGCCAGCGACCCACCTCGATATTTAATGATGACGGAGGAAGGCCGCGCTCAGGGAGGCGCTGCCGACGGGTGCTCCTCTGCCTCGGGTCTGCCCCACCGACCGACCTTCGGGATGCCCTTGGACCTGAAGAGGGTGAGCCCCTTCTGGTAGTGCTCTATCTCTAGCTCGATGTACCTGATCTCTGCCCGGAGCTCGCCCGCCTGCTTCTCCCGGCCTTTTGCTGCGGCGAGCTTCGTCAGTTCTGCGCGTCGTTCATCGAGCAGTCTCGCGAGCAGCTGCTCATACTCTGTCGACAACGGGAGCTCGATGGCGATGCCGGGTATAAACGCATGGTCCTTCCAATGTTATTAATGCGGAAAAATCGGAGACGCCGTGGCTCGCTACGAGGACGCAGTGGAGTTCTACGGACACCCGATGGTCAGGTCGCTCCACCGCAACACCATCGAGGTGACGAAGGACTCCCATCTCACGATAAATGGAGACTGCATAATTGGCGTGAGGGCCGACAAGGGGCTCTCGGAGCTCTCGTCGTCGGTCAAGGACTCGGTCTCTCAGGAGGGCTCCCGCGTGCTCATATGCATCGAGGTCCCGTCCGAGACATTCGTGGTGAGGGCTACGGGCAGTCCGGAACTTACGCTGGAGAGCCCGAGCGAGATGGTGATAAGGAAGAGCGGGTTCGTCTCGCCGCGTACGCTCGCGCTGCACGCCGACGCGGCCGCCAAGGACATTCCGAGGAGCATGGCGCAAAGACTAAGGAACCAGGACTGCAGAGGGGTGCTCAGGATAGAGGTGCAGGTCTGATGGCTTTCACGGTCGTCGCCAACACGATGCAGGCCCTGGTCAAGTACCACGGCATGAAGGACTGGAAGCTGAGGATTCCCTACCACGACAGCATCTCGGTCAACACCACCCCGCTCTACTCGGAGGTGAGGGTGACGGAGAGTAGCCGCGGGGGTCTGCTGGTCGCTGGACGGGAGAACGCCGACGCGCTCCGGAGGCTGGAGGTCGTCTCGCAGAGGCTCACGGGCAAGCCCTTCAAGGCACTGGGCCTGCGGATCGACTCGAGGAACATGCCCGGCGTGGAAGGCAAGGGTCTGGGATTCTCGTCCTCCGCGGGCGCGGCTCTCACCTTCGCACTCGACCACGCTCTGAACGAGGGGAAGCCGGAACTGAGGGAGCTTTCCAAGGTCTCGCGCCTCTTCGCCGCCTCCGCATCGAGGACGATGGTCGGGGGGTTCTCGAGGCTCTATGCGGGCAAGGGGGACGACGACACGTACTCGGAGAAGTTCGCGGACGAGAAGGACCTGCCGCTCAGGACCGTCATCGTGCCGCTGCCCTCGTCGGTGAGGACAGAGATGGCACACGAGGAGGTAGAGAGTTCGCCGTTCTTCAAGGCGCGCGTGGAGTCAGCCTCGAAGAGGTGTGACCTGGTCGAGAAGGCCATCAAGGGCGGGGACCTCAGGGCGCTGGGTGAGCTCGTCGAGCAGGACACGCTCGAGCTCCACAGCGTGACCATGACCGGCAAGAACCACATGGTCGTCATGAGCCCGGACACGATCAAGGTGATAACTAGGGTGAGGGAGCTGAGGTCGAACAGCGTCGATGCATACTTCTCGATGCAGACGGGTCCGTCCGTCTTCATCAACACGACCGAACAGGACGAGGACAATGTCAAGAAGGCCATCTCGAAGTTGGGATACCGCGTCCTGGTCTCGTCGGTGGGCCGGGGCGCCCGGCTCAAGCACGGGTAGCGTCTACGCTTAATAGCGCGGCGGGAGTTCCATCTCCGAGAGCTTGACCAGGGCGATGACCGTGGAGGCGTACCTCAAGCAGCTGCGCGAGAACAAGAAGGAAAAGCCTCCGCAGGTGAAGGAAGCGCTCTCCATCTACATAGAACTCTGGGAGACGGTCATCAAGAACAAGACGGTCGCGCGCGAGGAGACCATCGACGAGGCCCTCGAGTGGGACCGCGAGCAGTGCCGCCTAAGCCCC
>CAZAMW010000061.1:0-7941 GCA_964486265.1 uncultured Nitrosopumilales archaeon
CGCAGTAATCTGGAAGGTGTTGATCCACTGCTTGAAGTAATTGACGTTGAACGTGGAACCTCCTGAAGAGATGGCTGGCGTGGTGCAGGTGCCGCAGATCCACCGGGAGTTTGGAGGACCGCCCGACATCGTGGTCGACAGCGTGGCGATTGCACCATAGTCCACGTATCCGGAGCATGTGCCGGTCGCTTGACCGCCGGTTGGTGAGACCGTGCAGACGGTCGTGGGTAAACCCAGCCCGTCGGCTGTGACGGTAGAGGTGAGGCCGGCGTCGAAAGTTGCCTGTGCGTTGGCGGTGGCCTGGAACGTGCTGTCGAGCTGGTAGTAGTAGGTGTTGGGTTGAGTGGCGCAGGCACCGGAAGCGCACGTCGTGAAGCTCCAGGTCGCCGACGCGGCTCGGGAGTTAGAGAAGACGTATTGGGAATTGGCCGCGCTCGATGGAGCCGTCACGGTCAGGGTGCATGAAGGAGTGGCCGTTACCGTGGAGGTCTGTGGGGAAGACGCGATCGATATCGTCGTGGGAGAGACGGCGCAACCAGAGAGCGTGAACGCCGAACCGGGCAGGGGCGCGCCCGATGGGGAGAGGGTCAGCTGGATTCCCTGAGTGACGCCCGCCGCCTCGACCGCGTCTGCGATGAGCATGGCGTTGCCATTTATGCCGCTGTTCGTGAAGCTCACGGAAAGACCCGACTGTGGAGACGTTACCAGCTGATACTCGCTGGCCCAGCCGAGGTCATTGACGGGTACGGTCGTGGTGGATAGCCCGGTGAAACCCGAGCCATACCCTATCGCGTTCGCGTCGTTGACCCAGAGGTTTCCGAGGATGATGTCGTGCGAGTTGGTCGTGGTGATGCTGACGGAGGAGACCCCCTTCCCGGTCACCGGCCCCGACGACAGGTTGGGGTCGAAGGGGCTCGCGGTGTTTGCACCCGTTATGGTAAGAAGCGTGACCGAGAAATGCTGGCTCGAAGAGCCGAGGATGCTCACCGCGTCGCCCTGAAGTTCGTACCTGGCGATCGCGTAGAAGGCGTCGCAAGTCTCATAGCTGTTCGAGAGCATCCCCCTGAATGTCCAGGTCAGGTTCGCGTTGTCCACGACCAGGGGAACCCCTCCCGGAGAGTCTGCGCCGCAGACGAAGAGGTATGCGACCTCGTTAGGGTTCGTGGTGTCGACGTACGTTGTGGTGACCGAGACTACGTTCCCGTAGGCCGTGCTGAATGTGTTCAACTGAAGTCCGGTCTGCGTCGCTTTCGTCTGTGACGGGGTCTCGATAGATGATGCGGAGGACACCGTGGTAAAGGTCAGGATGTCTGTCCCAGAGCCTCCCGAAGCCGTGTACGACACCCAGTACTCGACCACGAGGTACTGGACGAAGGGGAAGGCAGGCTCCGCCGTTGTGACGTAGGTGAACTGCTGCGGACCGGTGACCTTGATGTTGGTGCTGTTGTCCCAGTTCTTGAAGAGGAAGGTGCATCCGAGCTCGTTGGAGGTGCGGCAGCTGAAGACGGTTATCCAGAGCGTGGCGGTCCCCGCCGCCGCGCTGTCCGATATTGTCATGTTGAACCTCCACGTCCCCGCGCTGATGTTGGAGTCGAGCTGGCCGAGGCTCTCCCATCCGGCCCCGACAGGAGCACTGACCTTCGGAGTCCCGGTGGCCGTCACGCCCGCGAGGTAAGGCTTGACAAAGTAGTGTCCGAGGGTGGTGCCCACCTTGACCGAAGTTCCTGTGTTCGCTGTGCCGGGAGCGGACGAGAAGTAGTCGCACTGATAGCCGCATGCGGGAGAGGAGCCGAGGACATAGGAGAGGTAGAAGTAGGTGCCGGTGGTCGCGGGCAGCCTCATGTAGGACTCGGTGTCCCCGAGATGAAGGGTGACTGTGTCGGTCGAGACGCCTCCGCTCGAAGAGTAGTGGACCCAGACCTCGAGGGCCAGTACTTGCACCTTGCTGAACGCCGGCTCGGAGACAGTATAGGTGTAGGTGCTTACGGCTAGCGTGACCTTGATGTTGGTGCTGTTGTCCCAGTTCTTGAAGAGGAGGGTGCACCCGGCCCCTGATTGCCCGATGTCCGTGCTGGCGCAGTTCCAGACGGTGAACCAGTAGGTCGCCGCGCCGGAGGCGACGGTGTCCGTGTCCGTGATGACGAATTGCCAGTTGCCCGCACCTATCGTGCCGTTCACCTTGTCCACGGCGGTCCACCCGTTCCCGTTAGGTGCCGAGACGGATGGAGTCCCGGTGGTCCTGCTGTTCCCGGTCGTGGGTCTGACCACGTAGTTCCCCGTCGTCGTACCCAGGTTGACGCCGGTGTTCAGGCCCTGGGTGCCGGCGAAGTAGTAAAGGTTGTAGCAGGCGTTGGCGCAGCCGTTCAGGGCCGGCGTGAGATAGTACGTCGTAGGTCCGGGCAGGGTCACGTACGAGGAGGCGTCTCCCGTGGTCATGGTAATCGTGTCGGTGCTCGATGAACCGGCGGCCACGTAGCTGACCCAGACCTCGATGTAGAGATACTGGACGTTGCTAAACGGCCCCACCGGACCAGTGGTGTAGGTGAACTGGTGCGGACCGGTGACCTTGATGTTGGTGCTGTTGTCCCAGTTCTTGACGAGATATGTGCAGCTCGCGCTGACCTGGCCTGTGGAGGTTTGAATGACAGCACCTTCGCCGAGCTCGGGAGTGTTGCACGAGAAGGCCGTCCACCAGAGATAAGCCGTCCCCGTAGCGGAGGTGTCCGTGAGCGTGGCGGCGAACGTCCAGGTCCCGGAAGCGATGTTCGTGCCCAGAAAGCCGAGAGATATTATCTGATAGCCCGCACTGGCGACCACGCCTGTCTGAGCATGAGGAGTCTGCGTGAAAGTGTTCGTTTCGCCGGGTCTCATACCGTACTGGCCAAGGGTCGTGCCGACCTTCACCGAAGTGGCGGTGTTAGCGACTCCTGGAGTCGTGCTCATGGTGCCGCAGACTATTCCGCAGTATACGTAGGGCCCGCTGAGCCAGTAGGTTGCGCTCGGAGTCAGGATCGACGCGCCGGTCTGACGGGTCGAACCCGGACTGCCCCCGTTCCCCCAGCCGGCGCGCATTGTTATCGTGTCGGTCGTCGACCCGCCGGAAGCGGTGTAGTGGACCCAGTACTCCGTGTAGAGGATCTTGACGCTGGTGAACTGAGGCTCCGATGCGGAGTACTCGTATGATGTTGGGGCCTGGGTCGCCTTGATGTTGGTCGTGTTGTCGTAGTTCTTGAACAGGAACGTGCAGGTGGGCCCGTTCACGGTCTGCCCGACGTTTTCCTGGTTGCAGGAAAAGACGAGGATCCAGATATACGCCGCCCCAGACGCTGTGTTGTCACCGAGGGTCATGTTGAACTTCCAGGTCCCAGCGGGTATGGTACCGACGGGAGCCTGCGAGACGGACTCGAACCCGGTGCCTACCTGACTGAGTTCCGAAGGAGTCCCCATTGTATTGAATTGTGTAGACCCCGGACGGAAAGGATAGTTTCCCAGGGTGGTGCCGACCTTGACCCCGGCCGAGACGGGGAAGCCGGCGTAGGGTGTGAGCTGGAGAGCGGTCCCCGAGGGCGACTGGCTCAGGTTGTTGAGGTAGTAAGGCACGCACCCTGCGCAGCCTGAAGCATGCGCCTGCGGTATCGCGGGTGCCACGATAAGGAAGGACATGGCGGAACCCACAAGGAGGAATAGTGCCATGTACGAAACTGGCGAGGAGAAGCGACCCGCCGCACTGCCGTTGTGCATCAGCGCCTGCGCTTCCAAACGAAAAACATGGTCAAGCTCACGTTTGGATTCCCAGTTCTCACCGTTTGTATTTCACAATTACGGGTTGGAAATCAGGCGGCATTCATGAAAATTCTAACTATAGCTCAGCGCCCCAAAAAAGGCGCGGCTTCGCTCCGGCATCTCCAGCGGCTCCTTGAGCGTCCCGGTGCGCACGCCGATCCTACAGCTTGCGCAGGGATGCGCCCCGGCACAGAACCTAGGTAGACGACGTCGAGCATGACCGTCCTCTGGGCAGGTGAGCGGCCGCGCTTCGAGGCTGGAAGGCGACGCCTGGGCGCAGGTCGTCTGCTGGCGCCCCCGTGAGGGGCCAGACAATCTCAAAATTCAGGGAGGAGCGCACGGCGGAACAGGCCAGGACAGGCCCGGGACCCGGGTGCTATGAGACCGGCTCCCACCGACTGGAGTGAGACGACTTTATCATCGCATCGATGACCAGGTCGGCTCGGTGGCCGTCCTCGAACGTCGCCGCGAGCGGTCCGACCTTCTTGTCGTTCGCCAGCGCGTCGAAGAAATGGTACACCTGGTTGACCATGGCGTGTTCCCAGCCGAGGACGTGTCCCGGTGGCCAGTAGCTCCCGGCGTAGGGATGGACCTTCTCTGTAACGAGTATCGTCCTGAACCCGCGCCTGTCCGCCGGGTCGGCCGAAGAATAGTACTGGAGCTCGTTCAGGCGCTCCATGTCGAAGTACAGAGAGCCCTCCGAGCCGTGCACCTCGACTCGCTGGTGGTTCTTCCTGCCGGTCGCGACCCTGGTCGCCTCGATCGTCCCCATCGCTCCGTTCCTGAACTTCACCATCGAGATGAAAGCGTCGTCGACGGTCACCCGCCCCCTCTTCGGGGAGCCGGCCTCGACGTCCCGCTCGCCGATGAAGGTCTTGAGGAGCGCCGACGTGGAGTCGATCTCGCCCACGAGGAAGCGCGCGATGTCGATCACGTGCGACCCGATGTCTCCGAGCGCGCCCGAGCCGCTGATGTCCTTCCTGAGCCTCCACACCAGAGGAAAGTCGGGGTCGACTATCCAGTCCGAGAGGTAGGCGGCCCTGAACTGCCTCACCTTGCCCACGGCTCCCTCGTGGACCATCCGCCTGAAGAGCTGCATCGCCGGTACGAACCTGTAGTTGTAGAAGACCATGTTCTTCACGCCCGCCTTGGTGACCGCGCGGAGCATCCTCGCCGACTCCTTGGAGTTCCTCCCCAGCGGCTTCTCGCAGAGGACGGGCTTGCCCCTCTCGGCCGCCTCGATGCAGGGGGCTTCGTGCATGTCGTTTGGCAGGCCGTTGTCGAGTATCTCGACCTCGGGGTCGGCGACCACCCTCCGCCAGTCCGTCTCGTACTTCTCGTAGCCGTACCTGGCGGCAGCCTCCTGGACCCTGCTCCGCGAACGCCCGCAGATCGAGACCAGCCGTGGTACCGCCGGCGGCGGGTAGAAGAAGACCGGCATCTTCTGGTACGCGTTGGAGTGGGCCTTGCCCATGAAGAGATAACCGAGCATGCCTATGCCGTAGCTCTTGACGCTTTTCGGGGAGGTTCTTGGACTCAACAGGTGGCTCCGCGGGCGCTGGGATTCGTGATAACTCTTTCGCGAGGCACGCTCACGGCCTCCGGGGGGAGCCGCTCGCGCTCGCGGAGATGAACGCCCTCCGAAGCTCGGCCGCCAGCTCCCTCCTCTCCTCGCCTCCGAAGGGAAGCGACAGCACTCCGTGCGGCACGTTCTCGATGCGCCAGACCCTCGTCGGTACCCCAGCTGCCCTGAGCTTCTCCCCGTAGAGCTCCCCTTCGTCTCTCAGCGGGTCGAGCCCGGCGGTCACCACCAGGGCAGGGGGCAGCCCGCGAAAGTCCGCGGCGCGCAACGGAGATGCGTATGGATTGGAGCCGTCCTCGCCGTCACGCAGATAGTGCCTCCAGAACCACTCCATGTCCTCCGTGTCCAGGCCGTAGCCCTTGCCGTAGAGCTTGTAGGACCCTGAGTCGAAGCGAAAGTCTGCCACAGGGTACATCGGGACCTGGAACGAGAGCGCGGGCCACTTCCTGTCCCTGGCCATGAGGCAGGCCGCGGCGGTCAGGTTCCCTCCCGCGCTCTCTCCCCCGACGGCCAGCCTGCTGCTGTCGCCGTTGAGGGCGGCTGCGTTCCTCACCACCCAGTCCAGTGCGGCGTAGCAGTCCTCTGCCGGCACGGGGAACTTGTGTTCTGGGGCGAGCCGGTAGCCGACGGAGACTACGACGCAGGTGGCCTCCGCGCAGAGATACCGGCAGAGCGCGTCGCAGTCGAGGCTGTCGACCCATCCGAGGACCCAGCCCCCTCCGTGGATGTAGACGAAGGTCGGCAGCGGCCCGTCCTTGTCGCCCCCGGGAGGGGTGTAGATGCGCAGCGGTATCGAGCCCCCTTCCACGGGCATCGTGACGTCCCTCGAATCCACGTCGACGCCGGGGTCCCACGCATACTCGCTCTCGAGGTCCTTCTGAAGCTGCCTTCCCTCCGCCACGCTCATCTGTGACAGGTGCCTCGCTGACGTCCTGGCCGAGTCCAGGTACTTCTCGACCTCGGGACTGGTCTTCAACCCAAAATCGCCTCTGGGAGGCCACCGGCGGCCCCCGTTTAAGCATCGCCGAGTGCACCAATATCGATAAATAACGACAGGGGGGGCTTCGGTGACGTTGGATATCGGCCGGTATATCGCCAGGCGGCTTTTGCTGGCGATATTCGTCCTGCTCGGCGTCCTCGTCGTCACGTTCATCCTCTCGCACAGCTACGGCGACCCCATCTACGCCTGGCTGGGAAAGAACGCGGCGCTGCACCCGAACCTAGTCAAACTCTACGAGGAGAAGTACCATCTCAACGACCCGGTGTACGTCCAGTTCTACTACTACATCGTCGGTCTGGCCCAGGGGAACCTCGGCGTCTCGCCCTCGAGGGGGTTCGAGCCGGTGAGCCAGGTCATTGAACAGACGCTCCCCTTCACGCTACAGATATCCTTCTTCGCGATAGTCATGACGCTCGTGCTGGGGATAGCGCTCGGCATCGCGGCTTCGTTCTACTACAAGAGGCCCGTGGACTACGGCGTACGCGCCTTCTACCTCGCGGGATACGCGTCGCCTTCGTTCTTCGTCGCGCTGATACTTCTCATAGTGCTGGTCTACTACCTCCACCTCCTGCCGAGCGGAGAGGCGGTCGGCATCGGCATCTTCCCGCCTCCCGTGATAACCGGGATACCGATGCTGGATGCGCTGATTCAGGGCGACTGGACCTATCTGGGGAGCGCACTCCAGCACATCATCCTCCCCAGCCTCGCCCTGGCCCTGACGACCTTCGGCGTGGTCACGAGGATCCTCAGGAGTTCCGTGCTGGACGTGATGCAGTCGAACTACATCAGGACGGCGAGGGCCAAGGGCGTGAACGAAAGGACGGTCTTCCTGCGGCACGGGTTGCGGAACGCCATGATACCCGTCATCACGGTCTCTTCGCTCATAGTCACGTTCATCCTCACCGGCACGGTCTTTGTCGAGTACATCTTCGCGTACCCGGGCATGGGCCAGTACGTGGTCCAGGCGCTTCTCGGGCAGGACTTCCCCGGCATACTCGCCTGCACGCTGATCTACGCCCTTCTCATCGTGCTCACCAACCTCGCCGCGGACATACTCTACGTCGTCGTCGACCCGCAGATCAGGTTGGGCTAAAATGACTGAGACGACGAAACACAAGAACCAGATGAGCCTGGGCCGGCTGGCCTTCATAACCGGAGACGCGAAGGTCCGCTTGAACAAGGAGATGATCATAGGCGGGGCCATCGTGGCATTCTTCGTCGTCGCCGCGATAGCCATCACGATAGCAGACATCCTGCACATAACGATAACCCCGTACAACCCTGACACGCCCAACGTCGGCCCTCTCTACGGCCCGCCTTCGCTCGCCCATCTCATGGGGACCGACAACCTGGGCAGGGACCAGCTGAGCAGGATACTCGCGGCTACCCCGAATGCGGTCGTCATCGGGTTCGTGGTGGTAGGGTTCTCGCTCGCCCTCGGCCTCATCATCGGCTCCTTCGCGGGCTTCCACGGGGGATTCGCGGATGAAGCGCTGATGAGGCTGACCGACATCTTCTTCGCTATCCCGGCCCTCGTCCTCGCCATCGCGATAGTGGCAGCGCTTCATGCAAGCCT